>DYNR01000154.1 GCA_020720945.1 Chthoniobacter flavus
TTGCGAAGAAACGGCAGTTCGCCTTTGCGCAACGGGTCGCAAAGTTTCAGCCCGCAATCCATCTTTCTCAACCAAAAGCGCTTGCAGTCACAATTACCAGCCTGACCCCGTTCCCAAAAGACCTAGGGGTATTCCTTGGTTTTTTCCAAACCCTTTCGCTCCAATGCCTTACAGAGCTTCTTTGCATTTATCTCACGGATTCAGGTGAAAGATTATTTTAGGATATCGTCCACCTGCGAGCGGCAGATTTTCATAAAAAGCCTGCATTTGAATCTGCGACGCTCTACTGGCCTAGAAAGCCCTTAATGTGAGGTCTGGATATGTACGGAGCCATTGATTTGCGGCGTCTACCTTTTCCTTGATTATCAATGACTTACAATTAAAATCCTATGGGATGGCTGTGTAATCAGATCAATCTCTGGCCCGCCGATTTCTCGACCTTGAATGGACATGGGAATTGCCATATTTCAAACATAATGCCTCCCGAAAAGTGAGTCCAGCGAAAAATAAAATTTTTTTCGCTGGCTTTATGATCGATTTCCCTGTAGCCCTACCTGAGCAGTTACGTCGTTGTCATGAATATTATAGAATCCGAGGAAACAGAGCAGAGCGGGGTTTGGGTATTGAGCCTTTCGGGCAGGCTCGATCCCGTGGGCGGACCCGAGCTCGAAAAGTTTTGTTCGACCCGCATGTCGCGAGAAAAACCGTTTCTCATTTTGGACATGGCGGGGGTCAACTACATCAGCAGCGCGGGACTCCGCTCGATCCTCTCGCTGGTAAAATTGCTCGAAGGGTTCGGCGGCAACATGACGCTGTGCGCTTTGCAGCCCACGGCCGCAAAGGTGATCGGCTACGCGTGTTTTGATGGGTTTTTGAAAATCTTTGCGACGAAGCAGGAAGCGCTCGCCAGTTTTTCTGCGGTTTCGTAGGGCGATTTTGCGCGATTGCCAGAGTGTGCCAGCATTATTTTTAACCGTGGGAATTTTATGATGTCTCGCTGGAAAATACGGTTTCGCTTGCAAGTCTGGACCGTGATCGGCGCGGCGGCCGTGCTTCTCGCTGTCGTGGGTTGGGGCTACTACTCGGCGAGAGAAGCGGCGATCCGCGAGACTCGCGAGCGAGCGCTATTTGTGGCGGAAAGCGCCTCGGCTATGCTGGATGGTTCCCTGCTGCAGATTTCGGGGTTCATCGAGGGGGTGGCGGATTCCCTTGCCGGGATCGGCTTGTCGATTTCTCTCGAACAACTTCGCTCGATGCAGAAGCAAATGGTCGTGAAAAATCCGGAAGTTTTTGGTGTCTGCCTCGCTTTGATGCCGGAGGAAGCCTTGCCGGCGGGTTGGACGGGGCGTGCGCCTTACACCTTCCGGGAAGCGGATGGGAAAATCGGGTTTTGCGACCTCTCCGACGGAGGGACCGACTACACAAAGGAGGATTGGTTTCGCCTCGTGCAAGAGCGTGGAGAAGCGGTTTGGACGCGCCCATTGTGGTGGGAGGGAGTCCTCATGGTGACCTACTCGCACCCGATCTGGGTTGGCGAGCAGGGAGCCAAACGGCTGGCTGGCGTGGCGACTTGCGACCTCACGCTCGATTGGCTGCAAGTGCGACTCGAGGCGTTGCCGACGGGAGCCGACGGCTATGCGGTGCTCATGGACCGGACGGGGCTTTTCGTGTCTCACCCCAATCGGGAACTCGTGCTGCACAAGACGATATTCGATGTCGCGGAGGAGCGGGGCACGCCGTATCTGGAGGAGATCGGGCGCAGGATGGTCGCCGGAGAGAAGGGAATCGAGGAGCACACCGGCTATGCTACCGCCCGCCCGGCGTGGGTCGCTTACCTCCCGCTTACATCCACAAATTGGATTTTTGCGGCGGTTGTTTCGCGCGATGGCTTGCGCCAAAAATTGGACCGCCTCTTCTGCGATCAATTGCTTTTGGGGAGTTTGGGCTTGGTCGCGCTCGCGACCATGCTGGCATTCATCGCCCGCAGCATCACCTTTCCCATCGAGAAACTTTGCGCGGCCTCCGCCGATCTCGCAGCGGGCAACTTGGAAACCCGGGTGCCCGCACAGCAAGGAGGAGATGAAATCTCGGAGCTGGCGCGCTGCATGGAGGTGATGCGCTCGGAAATCCTGCGCCAGATGAACGACCTCGCCGAATCTACGGCTTCCCGCGAACGGATGATGAGCGAATTGCGCATCGCCCACGACATCCAAATGAGCCTCGTGCCCGCGAAGTTCGATCCCTTGCCGCAATTTCCCCGCCTCGATCTCTTCGCCGCGCTCCGTCCCGCCCGCCAAGTTGGCGGCGACTTTTACGATTATTTCCTCACGCCCTCGGGCGAGTTGGTCGTACTCGTCGCGGATGTTTCGGACAAGGGGGTCGGCGCGGCGCTTTACATGGCTGCCGCCCGCAGCCTGCTGCGCTCGTTCTTCCGCGCAGAAACGCACCGCGAGGCGCAGGCCGTGCTCAAGAAAATCAACGAGGAGCTGGCTCCCAACAACCCGAAATCGATGTTCGTGACATTGTTCTGCGGCGTGCTCGACCTCGACCAGCGCACCTTCCGCTTCTCGAATGCTGGGCATAACCCGCCTCTCCTGCTGTCGCCAGACGGCACGCCGGAATGGATCGAAGAAGCCCGTAGCGCCCCCGTCGGGATGTTCCCCACGACTCGCTACGGCAGCTCCGAACGCGTGTTTGTCGGCGGGGAGTACTTGGTTCTCTACACGGATGGGATCACGGAAGCGGAGGACAAACAGAGCGAATTTTTTGGGGAGGACGCGCTCGAAAAGGTCGTCCGCGAGGCCGCCGCGCAGGGCGCGAGCTGCGAGGAAATGGTGGCGGCGATCTTGGTTGCCGTCGAGAATTTTACTCGAGAAGCACCGGTATCCGACGACCAAACTTTGCTTGTCATGAAAATCTCCGCACCCCCTGCCCCTGCGGAAAAGGCTTCTATGGAGCTGGTTTGGGAAGCGGAATTCGCCAAATCGCCACCGCAAGTGGAAGCGGCTCTGGACGAACTCGAAGAGGCTCTCGGTGCCAGGGGAGCGGGCGGGGAGACGATTTACATGACGCGCCTCGCGCTGGAAGAACTCGGCACAAACGCCTGCAAAGCCGACCTCTCCGGCGAGGGCACGATCCGCGTGCGAGTTTTCCTCGGCGCGGATGCGAGGATCGAAATCCACGACGACGGTGCCGCATTTGACCCGCTCGTCGATGCGCCGTCGCCCGACCTCGATGCTCCTCTGGCCGACCGGCGCGTGGGCGGCGTGGGATTGCACCTTTTGCGTTCGCTCGCGGTGGAGTTCGACTACCGGCGACGCGACGGATGGAATTGCACCTCGCTGACATTCCGGGAAGGGGAAGGAGGCCGCGCATGAAGGACACGAACGAACGAGCCGAGCTATTGCGGGCGCAGGAGCACTCGATGCGCCTTGTCGTGAGCCTCACCATGATCAGCCTCATCCCGTTTATTTTGGTCGCAAATTTTTCCGGTTCTATGCTTCTGTGGACTGACGCGATGGACTATGTGCGCGCGCTGATCGTCAATTTTTTTGCGTGGCGGATTTTGCGCGGGGTCAGCCGAGGAAGCTTGCTTGGCTTTGACTACGGGACGGATAAAGTGCAATCCTTGGTGGGCATTGGCGGTTCGATTTTCTACCTCGTGCTGCTTGTATTGTTGGGGGCGGGGTGCGGCTACCGCCTGCTTCATCCCGTGGAGCTTGAGGCCGGAGTTTCCCTCATCGGGGTCGGGCTCCAGTTCCTGTCGATGAGCGGCGATGTGTTCTTTTGGATAAAAAACAAGCGTCTCTCGCAAAAGCTGTTTTCGCCGGTCCTCGAGATGCAGTGGCGCACGGAGCGGGCATCCGCGTTGATCACCTTCGCGATGGCGAGCGGGTTGCTCCTCTCGGTTCTCCTGCGGGAGTACTCGTGGGCGACCTTTATCGACCCGGCCGTCGCCTTGGTTTTCATCACCTACGGCGCCATTTCTTTTTTGCCATCGATAGCCCGAGACTTGGAATCGCTCACCGACAAAACGCTGAAAGAGGAATTGCAGCTCCGCATCGACCGCCGGCTGGCGGAAAACTTTCGCGGGTATTCGGGGTTCCACGGGGTTCGTTCCCGGTGCGCAGGCGGACGGGTTTTCATCGAAATCGGGCTGAGTTTCCCGCTGGAGCTGCCCGTCGGCGAAGCGATGAAAACCGTGGCCGCGCTCGAAAAAGGGATCTCCTCGGACATCCCGGGCAGCGAAGTCTCTGTCACATTGTGCGACCCGATGGCATCGATCGAACACTGAAAGAAACAAAGAACGCTCTATGAACATCCGCAAAATCGAAACCGACGAACCCGCATTCGAGCAATTCCTCGCGCTCCCGCAGCGCATCTACCGCGACGACCCGCACCACCGCGTCCGCCCGCCCGAGGAGACGCGCGTTCTGCTAGACACGCGGACCAACCCTTGCTGGAAACACGCTCGCCGCGCCTTGTTTCTCCTCGAACGCGACGGGGAAGTCATCGGCAGGATCGCCGCCATCCAAGACAAGGAGATCGACCGTCAGCACCACAAAAGCGAGGGCTTCTTCGGCTTTTTCGAGTGCATCGACGATGCGGTCGCTGCCAGGGAGCTAACCGACGCGGCATCGCGCTGGCTCGTCGAGCACGGCGGCGGTGCAGCCATGCGAGGGCCGTGCACTCCGCTGCCCGACTTCTACAATTTCGGGATTCTCGTCGAGGGCTTCCACGAGCGCCAAGTGACCGGCGAGGCGTTCAACCCCGAGTACTATCCGGCGCTGATCGAAGGGTGCGGTTTCCAGAAAGAAGACGACCATTATTGCTTTCGGAACGAGCTCGAGGGCAATACGGTTTTTGAAAAAATGATGCAGCGGCTCGATCATGTGCTAGAAAAGCACGGGCACGGAGCGACCCTCCGCCCCTTCGATGTGACCAACTTCGACCGCGACGCGGCCATCGTCTGCGAAGTCATCAACCGCTCCTTCGAGAGCGAATCCTTTTATTCGATGGTCGATGTTGAGACGGAAGGTTTCATGCTCCGAAATACCGCCCCTCTCGACGAGATGCATTGGTTCAGGATCATGGAAGAAAACGGGCACACGGTCGGGGTCAACCTGTCGGCACCGAACGACGACGACCTCCTTTTTGGGGAACCCATCTCTGGGATACGGGTGGAAAACTTTGGGGTCTTGCCGGAATACCAGCGTTCCTTTGCCGCATCGAGTTTGTATTATGACGCGTGGGATCAAATCCGTCGCGCCGGGTACAAAAATGTGTACATTTCCTATGTGTATGAGGGGAACGCTCCCATGCTAAAAATGGCGACCTCCATGGGCTGCCGCCGCACCAAAACGCACCGGATTTACTGCAAGCGGCTGTAGGGAGGATCCTTGGCGATAAATGCTTGTCTTGGGAACGGGGTCAGGGTGGTAATTGTGACTGCGGGCACTTCTTGGGTTGATGGAGATGGATCGCTCGCAGAAACTCTGTTGCCCGTTGCGCAAAGGCGAACTCCCGCTTTTGATCAAAAGAGGCAACCTCTTGCACACGAACTGCACGAAAACCGATAAAAATTACAACCGCTGAAAAACGCTGAATCTACGCTTAAAAAATAAAGAGGTTGGGGATGGTGTGCGCATCGACTGGGGAATTTTCCTTCCGCATGGAAACGCATCCATCCCCTTTCCCCTTTCAGCGCAGATTCAGCGTCATTAAGCGGTTTCTCTCCTCGGGGAACGGGGTCAGGGTGGTAATTGTGACTGCGGGCACTTCTTGGGTTGATGGAG
>DYNR01000444.1 GCA_020720945.1 Chthoniobacter flavus
AAACCTTCGCTTTTTGGAAAAACACCCCAAGAATTTTCGTCATAAAAATTTCAGCTTCGTCGCAGCGTAAAACATCATCCGAAACAGAAGTTGTCCGTCCCGCCAGCGGTTGATGTTCGTACTCCCGTAAGTGCGGTTGCGGTAGCGGATCGGGACATCGAGGATTTTGAGGTTGAGCTTCGCCGCACCGAAAAGGAGATCGAAGTCGCCGAAAGGATCGAAATCGCCGAAGTAGGAACGGTTGGCAGCGATGCGCCGGTAGGACTCTTGGGTGAGCACTTTCGTCCCGCAAAGAGTGTCTTTGACGGGTTGCCCGAGTAGCCAGCTAAACGCAATGGCAAAAAATTTATTCGCACAGAGGTTGAGGAAACGCATCGCTTCCCCTTCCATCGGATACACTAGGCGCACACCGTTGGCGAACTCCGCTTTCCCGCTCGCCAACGCCTCGTAAAACTTGGGCAAATCCTCGGGCGGCATCGTCAAATCGGCATCCAAAATCATAAGGATTTCTTGGGTTGCGCGGGCGTATCCCAATCGCACCGCATCGCCCTTGCCTTTGCCCGCCTGCTTCATGCAGCGGATGTCGTGCTGCGGGTATGCCTCCTTCACTCTTTGGATTTCTTCCCATGTGTTGTCGCTGGACCCTCCTTCGACAAACAAAATTTCAACATGGGTTCCCATCGCGGGCATCCGGCGGATGGCGGCTTCGATGTTCCCCGCTTCGTTCCGGGCAGGAATGATGACGGTCACGCCTGCCTCCCTCCTCTCTCGGACACGGGGGCGGGCACAGTAAATGTGCGTCAAACAAAGAGGGGAAAGGAGAGGGGAAAGAACGCGGTTCAAAAATTTTGAGCCGGGGAAAGAAACGGGAAAAAGAACCCGGCTTTGGCCGTGGACAAGTTCCCAATCGGAAAGCTCCAACAACGCGCGGACATCCACCGGCGTGAGCCAGTTTTGTTCGGGGACGGCAACCCGCAAACCAAGACGACGCGCCAAAGAAAGAAGCGGACGCCACAGAGAATTCATGAAACAAAAAAGCATCCGCGTGTCTTCCTTCGCCCGCCCACGCAATGCCGTAAAAAGCGCCTGAACATCCGGCGACTCGTTGACCGTATCCGCAAGGACAAAATAATCGGGCGCATTTTCCGCAGACGCCGCTTCGAGTTCTTCGCCGGCGGAACAAGAAATTTCTGCCCCCGCCACAAAACGGCTGCTCCTCTCGACTTGCTCGGGACAAACATCGCAACCCGCTTTTTTCGAACCTCTTAGCTTGGACAGCAAATAACCGCTGCCCGTCCCCACTTCGTAAACCGACGCATCTTCCCTGATGAGAAAATTAAAATACTTCGCGAGCAAATCCCGGTAGCAACGGGAAGTCCACGGCAACGCCTCGCCCTGCGAGTAATGTTCCCTTAAATTTTTCCAATGGTTTTCGTTGAGCGTATCGCTGGGCTGCATGGCAGGTTGGTTTTTCTCGTTTTTTGTTTCTTTAATTTTGCTTTGCCTCGGTCTTCTTCCGTGGTCTGATTCCTCCCCGAATCTTCATGCAAAACGAAACAACTTCTTTGGGGCTTGGGGAAAAAAAAGCCAAG
>DYNR01000445.1 GCA_020720945.1 Chthoniobacter flavus
CGCTTCGCCAAATCGCCCCTGCCGGAACCGCAACCAGCCAAGGCTGTCGAGATACGCGGGGTTGCCCGGCTCTTTTTCTAGCGCGACAGCGAGCAATCCCTCGGCTTCTTCCAGCCGTTCATTTTTATCGATCCATGTGTAAGCCAGATAGTTACAAGACATCGAATGCCCCCCTCCAGAAACCTCTATAGCCTTCACCAACAGCTCTTCCGACCTCTCGGGCAAGCCCGCCTTCTCGGCGGCAACCGCGTATTCATAGTAAAAATCCGCATCCTCCAAAGGTGTCCCTCGCAACAGGAAATCCGCCTGCGCCTCGCCGAAAAACGGCACCGCTTCCGCCGCTCTCTCCGCCCGCACCAATGTCATCCCCAACAAATACGGAAACAGTCCGCTCCTCGGGAAACGGGACATCGCCTGCTGCAAATATACAATCGCCAACTCGTATTTCCCTTCCTCTAAAAATCGGTCGATCAGTTTCCTGTGGCGCAAAAAATTGTCGCCATCCAAACTCAACGCCTGCTGGCGATACAGCAACTCCGCCTCGACATCCCCCTTCTCCGCCGCGTAAACCACGAGCTGGTCGCAGGCAAGCAAATGGCCAGGATTTTTCTTAACCACTTCTGCCAAAATGAGATAGGCCTCATCGTTTTCCCCGGCAATGACGAGCGCCGCCCCGAATTTTTCGGCGGCATTCGGATATGCGGGATCCGCGCGGTAAGCTTTCCTGTATGCGCCGACCGCTTCCGGTTTTTCCTTGAAGCGAGAATGGATGTCGCCCGCCTTGACGAGAATTTCGGCTTCTTCGGAAAACTCGACCGTTTTTTCCAACGCGAGCAACCTCCTGCGGCGGTCGCCCTCTTCCTCTTCTTTTTTTCCCGAGACGCTGTGCGTCCACCACAACAAGCCCGCCACCGTCGCCCAGTAATCCCCCCGCGTCTCCGCCCTCCGCGCCGCAGTATCCAGCAACGCCTTGGCTGCCGCCCTTTGCCCCGTCCTCCAAAAAATGTCCCAAAGCAGCCCAAGAGCATCCGGCTCCCCAGGGGAAAGCGCATACGCCTTCTTTGCGTATTTTTCCGCTAACTCCCTTTTCTGCAAATGGTTCCAATAAATGTCCGCAAGCACAAACTGCGGCATCGCATCATCCGGACGAGCTTTTGCCACATCTTTTACCACCGCCAATGCCCCCGCGAAATCCTCCTCCCTCAAACGCTCTCCCGCCACCGCCAACGCAAGCTCCAAATTCGCGGGATCAATCGCCAAAACCTTCCGGTAACTCGCCGACGCCGCCCCTGCCCCCCCTTCGTATTCGGCCATAATCCCTTCGGCATACCGCGCCAGCGCTTCCGCTTTTTTTGCCCGCCCATTGTCCAACCCGAGCGGTTTGACTCCCCGGAAGGCCTCATCCACAAGCGCGTCGGTCTCGGCAAACCCGAAAACAAAACGCGGGATGAAAAAAAATAAAACGGCGGCGGTCGCCGCACCATGCGCCCACCGACAAAAAACGAACCCTTGCAACAGAAACCTCATCGGGAAAGGAATATCCTGAATCCGTGAGATAAATGCAAAGAAGATCTGTAAGGCATTGGAGC
>DYNR01000155.1 GCA_020720945.1 Chthoniobacter flavus
CAGCGTTAATCTGTTAAAGAAAGGCGTTGAAATCTTTAATAACAAATGTTCTTATTCAAGTTTCGCACCATGATTCGAACGCTTACAGGAACTTATCACACGACCGCCACCTCAGGTGAGACGGTGCGTGCCTTTGTGCCTTTTCCGCTACCACCGGATCCGCCCCTTGACCTTTCAGGAAGCCTACTGCGTCTGCTCGAACGAGCCACCCTCGCCATCGGTAGGCTGGACAGCATTAGTGCCCTACTACCAGACCCCAAGCTCTTCCTGTATGCCTATGTCCGCCGTGAGGCGGTGCTATCCTCCCAGATCGAAGGCACCCAGTCCTCCCTTTCCGACTTGCTCCTCTTCGAGTTAGAGGAAGTGCCCGGAGCGCCGTTTGATGATGTGGTCGAGGTGTCAAACTATATTGCCGCCCTCAATCACGGCATATCCCGCCTGCGGGAGGGATTCCCTCTCTGCAATCGCCTCCTGCGGGAGATGCACGAGAAACTCATGTCCCGCGGGCGTGGCAGTGACAAAAATCCCGGCGAGTTCCGCCGCAGTCAAAACTGGATCGGCGGCACCCGTCCCGGCAATGCTCGTTTTGTTCCTCCCCCCCCCCACGATGTGGAGGATTGCATGTCTGCGCTGGAGCACTTTCTGCATGATGAGTTGGGAGGGATGCCTCTCCTGTTAAAGGCCGCACTCGCCCATGTCCAGTTCGAGACCATCCACCCCTTCCTCGATGGCAATGGCCGCCTCGGTCGCCTCCTCATCCCTCTGCTTCTGCATCAAGGCGGTCTGCTCGCCCAACCTCTGCTCTACCTCAGCCTCTACTTCAAACAACACCGCCCGGTGTATTACGAGCTGCTCGACCGCATTCGCACCCAGGGCGACTGGGAGGCATGGGCGGATTTCTTTCTGGAAGGAGTGGAACAGACCGCCCTCGGAGCCGTGCAAACCGCCCGCCGCCTCGTCGCGCTCTTCGACGGCGACATCCGCCGCACGCAGGACATCGGGCGTGGAGCTGCCAATGCCCTCCGCATCCTCGACGCCCTCCGTCACCGCCCCATGCTGAGCCTGAAACAGCTCTGCCTCACCAGCTCCATGACCTTCCCTACCGCCTCCAAAGCCATGCAACAACTCGTCCGCAACGGCATCGCCTGCGAGCTCACCGGCCAGCGCCGCAACCGTATCTTCGTTTACGATGCCTACCTCACCATCCTTAACGAAGGAGGAGAACCCCTGTGAAAGCACGAAGAACGGGGTCAGGCTGGTAATTGTGACTGCGGGTCTTGTTTCCTGAAATTCTCGCCTCCGTTGAGCCGATGTTGTCGTTCCAGTTAGAAAGGGCTCGCGAGAAGCTACTCTGCACTTGCTGCACGGAAATCAAACCCGGTGCCGTCGTTGCGTTATGGGCTAAGGACTCGCGCAAAAATAACGACCGTCTTTGGCTTGTTCGTTTGTCCTATAGCGGCGGTGTTCGCTCGTTACAGACCAGCGGGTATGCTCCTCGCTTACGCCTTGCTATAGTCCAAAATCCCTGCGCCATCCGTGCGACATTTATTTTTGCACAACCCCTAAAGCGTTGGCAGGAAAAGGTTGCTGATTTTTTGATCGAAAGAAAAAGGCCCCCCGCCCGCCAACGCGGAAGACAGGCAAAGAACTGCCGAAAAAATCATTTCCTTCCAGAGGGGGGCAGACCAAAGCGCGACATCCGAAGAGCACCAAAGAACTAAAAACAAAAGCGCAAATGCAACGAGTCGGGAGAACAGACCGACAAGCAACAACCCACCCGCCAAAGCAGAAAAAATCACTCCCACCCATCCCGAAAGATTCCCCCCGCTCAACCAGAAAAGAACGGAATGATTTTCGGCGGACTCAATGCCTCCCGAAAGAATGCGCCAATTCCAAACGGCGGCATAAAGAAGAAACGCCGCCAAAGTCAAACGCAAGACCGTCGCTACCATGCCTGCCCGGGATGCAAAAAATACGAAGAGGGGATTGACCATTGCTACGGTATGTTGCATCCAAATCTTGGCAATGTCCAACAAAATCCCTCAAGCGATTTTACCTGCTCCTCTCTCGCTCCGCATTCACCCCGCACCAACGGAAATGCCGCCGAAAACAGGAAGAAAAAAGCGGGCTTTTCCCTGTTTGCTCGCTACGAAAGGACGGCGAGCAAGTCTTTGCTTTCGACTCGGTCTCCGACTTTGCAAAGAAGCTCGCGGACGGTTCCCGCCTTCTGCGCGTAAACTGTTGTTTGCATTTTCATCGCTTCGATGGTCATGAGCTTTTCTCCCTTCTTGACCTTCGAACCGACGCCCGCTGCAACCGCCGTCACGATCCCAGGAATCGGTGCTGCCACCTGCGCCAAGTCGGCAGGGTCGGCTTTGGGGCGAGAATGCCCCGTCGGTTTTACAGACTTGTCAGGAATGAGTGTTTCCCGAGGTAACCCGTTGATTTCAAACGAAACCACCCGGTTGCCATCGACTGTCGGCGCACCGATATTCACCAGCCGCATGATCAGCGTTTTGCCTTCCTCGATCTCGAAGGAAATCTCGCGACCGGGGTCGATCCCATAATAAAAGGCATGGCTTGGCAGCACTCCCACATCGTCGTATTGCTTGATGAAGCGCTGGTATGCCTCAAAAACTTCGGGATACATCAGGTAGCTGTAAACCTCGTTTTCCTCGGGCTCGCACTTGAGTTTTTGCGACAGCGTTTCTGCCACTTTTTTCAAATCGACGGGCGCGGCAAACTTTCCGGGACGATCCGCCAATGCTTCCCTTTCCCCCAGCACGACTTTTTGCAACTGCGCGGGCCAACCGTCCATCGGTTGCCCAAGCCCTCCCGCCAACATATCCACGACCGATTCAGGAAACGAAGTTCCCGGCGGCAAATCCAAAACATCGGAGGGCTTGATTCCCCTGGTAATCAAAAACATCGTCATGTCCCCCACGACCTTGCTACTGGGCGTGACTTTTACAATATCTCCAAAAAGCTGGTTGACCTCGGCATAACAACGGGCGATTTCGTGCCAGCGGTGGCCGAGGCCCATGGATTCCGCTTGCTCTTTGAGGTTGGTGTATTGACCTCCCGGCATTTCGTGGAGATAAACTTCTGCGCTACCCGCCTTCGGCGAAGTGTCAAACGGGAAGTAGCACGCCCGCACGGTTTCCCAGTAATCGGAAAACTCGTTCAGCGCATCGAGGTCTAGCCCCGTATCCCGCGGGTGATGCTTCAACGCCGCGACCAGCGAGTTCATGTTCGGCTGGCTCGTCGCCCCGGACATCGAAGCAACCGCCAAATCCACGATATCGACTCCCGCGCCCGCAGCTTCCAAAACAGAAGCCGCGTTGATGCCGCTGGTGTCGTGGGTGTGAAAATGGACGGGGATTCCGATTTCCTCGCGCAATGCTGCGACCAACTGCCTGGCGGCGAAAGGTTTGCATAATCCCGCCATATCCTTGATCGCCAAAATATGCGCCCCCATTTTTTCTAGCTCTTTGGCCATTTTGACATAGTAACCGAGTGCGTATTTCGAGCGGGCCGGATCGTTTATGTCCCCCGTGTAGCAAATCGCAGCTTCGCAAACCGCATGGGTTTCCTGCACGGCATCCATCGCCGCGACCATGTTTGGCAAGTAGTTGAGGGAATCAAAAATGCGGAAAATATCGATCCCTTCCGCCGCCGCTCTACGGACAAAACCTTGGACGACATTGTCGGGGTAATTGGAATAGCCCACCGCGTTGGACCCGCGGAAAAGCATCTGGAAACAAATGTTCGGGATGCGCTGGCGCAACATGGCGAGACGCTCCCACGGGTCTTCGTGCAAAAACCGCAAAGCCGTGTCGAAAGTCGCGCCGCCCCACATTTCTAAACTGAAAAGCCCGGGTGCTTTCCGCGCGATGGCATCGGCCACCCCGCGCATATCGTAAGTGCGCACGCGCGTCGCAAGCAAGGACTGGTGCGCGTCGCGCAAGGTTGTATCCGTGACGAGCAAACGCTTTTCATCCCTCGCCCAAGCCGCGAATTTTTTTGCGCCCAACTCAAGCAAAAGCTGCCGCGTGCCGGGAGGCGGAGCGATGCGGGTGTCGCAGGGCGGACGGACGGGGTCTTCGAGCGGTTTTGCGGGTTTCCACCCCTTGGTTTGCGGGTGCCCGTTGACCAAAATATCGCCGAGATATGCCATGAGCTTGCTGGGCCGATCGCGCCTTTGCTTGAGCTGAAAAAGTTGCGGCGTGGTGTCGATGAGCGTGGTCGTCGCCTTGCCCGAACGGAAGAGCGGATACTCGATTACATTCGTCAAAAACGGGATGTTCGTTTTGACACCGCTGATGCGAAACTCCCGCAACGCCCGATCCATGCGGTCGAGGGCATTCACAAAATCGTGCCCCGAAGCGGTAATTTTCACCAGCAGCGAATCGTAAAACGGGGTCACTACCATGCCCGTGGCTGCCGTCCCGCCATCGAGCCGTATCCCCAGTCCGCCCGGCGAACGGTAGTTCAAAATTTTCCCGTAATCGGGCGTGAACTTGTTGGCGGGGTCTTCGGTGGTAATCCTGCATTGCACGGCGTAACCGTTGCGCGGAACCTCGTCTTGGCGCGGCAGAGAAAGCGCGGGAGAATCGAGCCGATGCCCCTGCGCGATAAGGATTTGCGAACGGACGAGATCCACGCCCGTCACGACTTCTGTCACGGTGTGCTCGACTTGGATGCGGGGGTTCATCTCGATGAAATACCACTTCTCGGTATCGGTGTCGTAGAGGAACTCGACCGTTCCCGCGTTGTTGTAGCCCGCCGTTTTAGCGATCCGCACGGCAGCGTCGCAAAGCTCCTTGCGCACGGGTTCAGCGAGGCCGACCGAAGGGGCGATTTCTATCACTTTCTGGTGCCGCCTCTGCACGGAGCAATCCCTTTCGTGCAAGTGCATTACATTCCCGTGCCCGTCTCCGAGCACCTGCACCTCGATGTGTTTGGCCCGCGCCACATACTTCTCCAAAAAAACGGCGGATTTCCCGAATGCCACCAGCGATTCGTTCTGCGCCTCGTCGAGCAATTTTTCTAAATCGGACGCTTGGTGGACGACCCGCATCCCTCTTCCTCCTCCGCCAAACGCCGCCTTGATCATCAGAGGAAACCCGACGGCTTCCGCGGCGGCAATCGCCTCTCCGCGATCTTCGACCGGTGTTTCCGTTGCCGGCAAAGTCGGGACATTCGCCTCTTTGGCGATCCTTTTTGCGGCCGTCTTATCCCCCATCTTGTCGAGCAAATCCGCGCCGGGTCCAACAAAAACGATTCCCGCTTCCGTGCAAGCTCTGGCAAAATCAGGGTTCTCGGACAAAAAGCCGTAACCGGGATGAATCATCGTCACGCCTTTTTCTTTAGCGATGGCGATGATGCCAGGAATGTCGAGATATGCGGCGACAGGCCCCTTGCCCTGCCCGACCAAATACGCCTCATCCGCTTTGAAACGATGCGGGGAAAAGCGGTCTTCTTGCGCGTAAATGGCGACCGTCCTCAAGCCGAGTTCCGTCGCCGCACGAAACACGCGAATGGCGATTTCGCTGCGGTTTGCCACGAGCAATTTCGCGGGTGCAGGTTTTGTTTTGGAGGAAGTTTCGGAAGTCGTTTTCTTGCTCATGGCTTCTGTTAAAAAAGGGTTTTTGAGGGTTCGGTTCAGGCATTGCCCGAAAGAAATTTTTTCGGTTCTTTCCTCGGGTTGACGGGCGGCACTCTGCACAGTTTTTCAAAAAATGAAAAGCCTAAATCCCTCCCAAATCCCCG
>DYNR01000446.1 GCA_020720945.1 Chthoniobacter flavus
CGTTTGCTTTTATTTGGAAATAATGGGAAGTTCCCCGCATGACAGAGTCTTTTCTTCGTCCCCTGTTTTCCGTTCTTTTGCTCGCGTTGCTGACCGTTTTTTTCCCCGCTTGCGCCACGGTTCCCGAAACAGGAAGAAAACAGATGGTTTTTTTTGGAGAAGAAATGGAACGCTCGCAATCCGAACGAGAATTTGCCCAATACAAGCGGCGGAACACGGTCAACAAAAATGCGGCTCTGAACGAGCGGGTGCAGCGGATTGGCAGTCGGGTGGTTCGCGTCACCCCTGCGGCAAACAAGGCGTGGGAGTTTGTAATTTTTGAAGATTCCGACCCCAATGCGTTTGCGCTGCCAAGCGGGAAAGTCGGAATCAATTCCGGCATCTTTTCGGTTGCAACTTCGGACGCGATGCTGGCGGCGGTGATTTCCCACGAAATTTCTCATGTGATTGCCAGGCATGGGGCCGAGCGGGCAACGCACGGAACCATCGCCACCGTCTCGGGTGCCCTGCTTGAAATCGGCCTCGCCGTTGCTACCGATATTTCTCCGCTCACGCGGGCCGCCATTGTCGGTGCGGTCGGGGCAGGGGCAACTCTCGGTGTCATTCTTCCCTACTCCCGTGCCCACGAACACGAAGCTGACCGGATGGGGCTTATTTACATGGCCCGCGCCGGCTACAATCCCGAAGCCGCAGTGGAATTTTGGAAACGCATGATGGCTGCATCAAAAAAGAAAAAGGGGCTCAAGCTCCCCAGTTTTTTGAGCACGCATCCAGTCGATGAATCCCGGATCAAACGCCTCGAAAAATGGATGCCGCAAGCACAGGACGAATACCTCTTGGCGAAACAAAAAAACTGACAGGATTTGCCTTGCCGATCCCTCCCCGATAAAGCACCCTAACCGCCATGCACTGGTATCGCATTTTTCCGGAATTGCGCCTCGTCATCGGAGGATACAAGGGAGCTATCACCGTCGAAGATATGCGGGAACTCGCGCTAGCAATTTGGAAAGACCCCCTTTACGACAAGACTTATTCCGGTATCGTCGATTGCACGCAAGCCAGCATGGACATATCACCGGAAGGCATCCGCCGGATCGCAGATTTTTTTATTTCGCAAAATGACACCTTGACGGGCAAGGCTGCCGTCCTCGTGCAAACGCCGATGGAAACCGCCATCAACTGGATTTTCGCCAAGCACATGGGAGCCAAAAATAAAATCGGCGTTTTTTCTACATGGAAAGCCGCTACCGATTTTTTGAAAATCTCGCCGCCCGAAGAGATTGTCCCCCAACACCTTCTGAAAAAATAAAACCGAAACGCCGACTGAGAATGGAGGATGCCGAAAGAAGCAAAGCCCCCATCGATTCGTAAAGTCCCGAATCGTGCTTTGTTGGCACTTTGAGCGAGTGACACAACCGACATCGGCTCCCTCTTTTTCGCAGACCGACAATATCCGGCTGCTTTTTTACTCCACTGGCCCAATGCTGGCAGCGGGTGAAATAGCCGTTGCGAGGAGTTCGAAATCGAAGGCTGCGAGGTTGCGTGTGGCTTTGCTGAATTCGATGCCGACGAGGAAGACGGGGACGG
>DYNR01000156.1 GCA_020720945.1 Chthoniobacter flavus
TTTTGTTTTGCGGGGGTGCGGGGGTGCGGGAAATTTTTCTTTTTGCTTGGCGGAAATAAGGCTGTTTCTTCTTGAAAAAATTTCGTAGGAAATCCAGAACCAAACTTTTTCAGCCAAGGGGAACCTTGGACGATTTTTATATTCAACACAACACGAACTAACAGCCATGCCAGAAAACGGATTGCCGCCAGCACAAGGACTTTATCATCCCGATCTCGAACACGACTCCTGCGGGGTCGGATTCCTCTGCCACCTCAAAGGGGCAAGGTCGCACGACATCATTGAGGGGGCGTTGCAGATGTGCATCAACATGGACCACCGGGGCGGTTGTGGTTGCGACCCGCAGACGGGAGACGGGGCGGGGATTTTCATGCAGTTGCCGCACAAGTTTTTTCAGAAGGTCGCGCCGGCCTGCGGGATCGAGTTGCCGGCAGAAGGGCAGTATGCGGTCGGTTTTGTGTATCTTTCGCCAGACCCCAAGAAGTGCGCGCAGAGCATGGCGGTGGTCGAAGAGATTGCGGTGCGATACGGGCAGCGGGTGTTGGGGTGGCGCGATGTGCCCGTCGTAAGCTCCTTGCTCGGAAAGGCTTCCCGTGCTTGCGAACCATTGATGAAGCAAGTTTTCATCGGTCGCGATGCTTCTGTCGAGGACGATTTGGATTACGAGCGCAAGCTGTATGTGATCCGCCGCGTCGCTTCGGACATGGTGCGTTACCAGAGTTTGCCAGACAACGGCCATTTTTACATTTCGACGCTTTCCGCCCGCACTTTGATTTACAAAGGGATGCTGACGACGGGGCAACTCGTCGAGTATTTCCCCGATTTGCACGACCCCGCAATGGAAACGGCGATGGCGTTGGTGCATTCCCGTTTTTCCACGAACACCTTCCCGAGTTGGCCGCGGGCGCAACCTTTCCGTTATATGTGCCACAACGGGGAGATCAACACGATGCGGGGGAATGCGAACTGGATGGCGGCGCGCCAGCACTTGCTCAAAGCCGGGCCGCTCGGGGAAGATCTGGAGAAGCTGTTGCCCATCATCCGCAATGACGGGTCGGATTCGGCGATGTTCGATAACTGCTTGGAGTTCTTGGTTTTGAGCGGGCGTTCGCTGCCGCACGCGGTGATGATGATGATTCCCGAGCCGTGGGAAAACCACCAGCATATGTCGGCGGAAAAGAAGGCGTTTTACGAGTATCATGCCTGTTTGATGGAGCCGTGGGACGGGCCGGCATCCATTGCGTTTTGCGATGGCGTTTCCATCGGGGCGGTGCTCGACCGCAACGGGTTGCGCCCCTCCCGCTACTATGTCACCAAAGACGATTTTGTCATCATGGCTTCGGAGGTCGGAGTGTTGCCCGTCGAGCCTTCCACGGTTGTCAAAAAAGGGCGGTTGCAGCCGGGGCGGATGTTTTTGGTTGATACGAAGAAGGGGCGGATCGTTGACGATGCGGAGGTCAAGCACGAGATTGCGACTGCGGCACCCTACGGGGATTGGCTCGGGGCGAACCGCGTTTCTTTCGATTCTTTGCCGGAGATGGCTCCTGAAGAATCTGCGGCAGGGGCAGACCTCGTCCGTTTGCAGCGGGCGTTTGGTTACACCTTTGAAGACAAGCGGTTTATTTTGGGTCCGACGGCAGAAGCGGCAAACCAACCGTTGGGTTCTATGGGGAATGATGCCCCGTTGGCGGTTTTGTCCGACCGCCCGCAGTTGCTCTACAATTATTTCAAACAGCTTTTTGCGCAGGTGACCAACCCCGCCATTGATCCAATCCGGGAAGAGTTGATTACGGCGAGCGTTACTTTTTTGGGGTCCGAAAGCGACTTGTTGAACCCCGGACCGCAGAATTGTCGGATGATCCGTTTGGAGAGCCCGATTATCAGCAACGAGGATTTGGCGCGGTTGCGGCACATCAAGCACCAGAACTTCCGTCCAACGACATTGCCGATTTGTTTTTCCGTCCATTCCATCGAGGCGGGGTTGGCGGCGGGGCAGTTGCCGGGGCACATGGACAACCCGGATCTTTCGGTGGAAGTCGAGGATGTGGCAGTTGTCAGCGGGCATCATCTGGAAGCGGCGATGGATAGACTTTGCGAGGCTGCGGATGCGGCGATTCGGCAAGGGTTTAATCTTTTGATTCTCTCGGATCGTTCCGTTGATGGCAAACGGGCGCCCATCCCGGCTTTGTTGGCCGTGGCAGGGTTGCACCACCATTTGATTCGCGAGGGGACACGCACGAAAGTTTCTATCGTTTTGGAATCCGGTGAACCCCGCGAAGTCCATCATTTTTCGCTTTTGTTGGGGTATGGGGCGGATGCCATCAACCCGTGGCTTGCCCTCGATTCTCTCGACCAGATGATAGCCGACGGGGAGTTAAAGCTTACCCCGCACGACGCGCACAAACGGTATTTGAAAGCCAGCATCAAGGGGGTCATTAAAACGATGTCCAAGATGGGCATCTCGACGGTTGCCAGTTACCGGGGAGCGCAGATTTTTGAAGCCATCGGATTGAGCAGCGAGGTGATCGACAACTATTTCACTTGGACGGCATCGCGGGTGGAAGGCATCGGGCTTGATGTGATTGTCCGCGAGATCAAGATGCGCCATGAAGATGCGTTTTCTCCGAGAGAAATCGAGGGGCCGACGCTCGATACCGGAGGGGTTTACCAGTGGCGGGCAGACGGCGAGCGGCATCTTTTCAACCCGCAAACAATCCACCTTTTGCAGCAGGCGACGCGGTTGGGCGACTTCGGTGTTTTTCAAAAATACTCGCAGTTGGTTGATGAGCAAGCGGAGGCAGCTTATACGCTTCGCGGTTTGATGGATTTCAAGTTTGATCCGTCGAAAGAAGTTCCGCTCGCTGAGGTAGAATCCGTCGAGTCCATCGTCCGCCGGTTCAAGACGGGGGCGATGTCTTATGGTTCGATTTCCAAAGAAGCTCACGAGGCGTTGGCTATTGCGATGAACCGTCTTGGCGGGTATTCCAACACAGGGGAAGGCGGGGAAGACCCCGAGCGTTTCACTTGGACTAACGAGGCGGGGGACTCTAAAAACTCCGCCATCAAGCAAGTCGCCAGCGGTCGTTTTGGGGTGACGAGCCATTACTTGGTCAACGCCAAGGAAATCCAAATCAAAATCAGCCAAGGAGCCAAGCCTGGAGAAGGCGGGGAGTTGCCGGGGCACAAAGTGTTGCCGCCCATTGCAAAAGTGCGTGGGACGACCCCTGGGGTCGGGCTGATTTCGCCGCCGCCGCACCACGATATTTACTCGATCGAAGACTTGGCCGAGTTGATCCACGATTTGAAAAACTCGAATGTCCATGCGCGCATCAATGTGAAGCTGGTTTCGGAGATCGGGGTCGGGACGATTGCGGCGGGTGTCGCCAAAGCGAAAGCCGATGTTATTTTGATTTCGGGGCACGACGGCGGGACGGGGGCAAGCCCTCGTTCGTCCATCCAGCACGCGGGATGCCCGTGGGAACTCGGGCTTGCCGAAACCAACCAGACGCTTTTGCTCAACGACTTGCGTAGCCGCGTGGTGCTAGAAACCGACGGGCAGCTCAAAACGGGACGCGATGTTGCAATCGCTTGCCTTTTGGGGGCAGAGGAGTTTGGTTTTGCGACGGCACCGCTCGTTTCGCTCGGATGCCTGATGATGCGGGTGTGCCACAAAAACACTTGCCCGGTCGGGGTAGCGACCCAAGAGCCCGCGCTTCGCGCCAAATTTGCTGGAGCGGCAGACCATGTCGTTCACTTCATGCGTTTTGTTGCGCAACAGGTTCGCGAGATCATGGCGAAACTCGGTTTTCGCACGATCGAAGAGATGGTTGGACACGCCGATTATTTGGAAATGCGGAAAGCGGTCGATCATTGGAAAGCGTCAGGTTTGGATTATTCCAAAGTGCTTTACCGCCCGAAGGTAGGGCCTGAAGTCGGGACTTATTGCAACAGAAAGCAAGATCATTTGCTGGAGTTGGCGTTGGATAACACGCACATTTTGTCGCTGTGTGAGCCTGCGATCGAAGATGGGGATAGGGTGTATATCGAGTTGCCAATCGTCAATGTCAACCGGGTGGTTGGGACGATAACAGGGGCAGAGATCAGCCGTCGCCATGGGGCGGCGGGATTGAAGCCAGGGGCAATCCACCTGAAATTCAATGGGACGGCAGGGCAAAGTTTGGGGGCATTTTGTCCGCGAGGGATGACGATCGAACTCGAGGGCGATGCCAACGACTATGTCGGCAAAGGCGTTTGCGGGGCAAAAATCGTGATTTATCCTCCCAAGGATGCGCCCGAAGGATTTGTCGCAGAGGAGAACATGATTATTGGAAATGTTGCCTTTTATGGGGCGACCCGTGGGGAAGCCTATCTTTGTGGCATGGCCGGGGAGCGTTTTTGTGTCCGAAACAGCGGGGTTCACGCCGTTGTGGAGGGCATAGGCGATCACGGGTGCGAATATATGACCGGAGGTTCCGTGATTTGTTTGGGAGCGACTGGGCGCAACTTTGGTGCAGGGATGAGCGGAGGGGTGGCCTACATCTTGGATGAAGAAGGAGACTTCCTGTCCAAGCTCAACACCGCCATGGTTCGGACACTCCCGTTGCGCGAATGCGACGACCAAGAGATAGGGGAAGTCCGTTCCCGGATCGAAGAGCATCGGCGACTGACGGGCAGCAAAAAAGCGGCGCGGTTGCTGGCGGGGTGGGACGAGACGCTCTCCCGTTTTATCAAAGTGCTTCCGACGGATTACGAGCGGGTGTTGCTTGCCATAGCCAAAGCGGAAGCGGCGGGGTTGCAAGGAGACGATGCCATCCAAGCCGCCTTTGAAGAAAATGCCAAGGTCGGGCATTGAGGAGAAACAGGGGTTAGAATTTTGACGGGAAAAACAAACAAAAAAATAAAAAAATGAGAATGATACGAATAGCGCGGGGTCGGGACGAACTCGGAAATTTTACGGAACAAGAAGTGGCGGACGGGTTGCAGAGCGGGAGGTTTTTGCCTTCCGATTTGGCATGGTATGAAGGTTTGGCATCTTGGCAGGAGCTTTCCACGATTGGCGGATTGCCTTCGGGCGGTGGTGCGGCTTCTGAGCCGACCCCTCCGCCTACGAGTTTTCCTGCGTATGCACCAGGGGCACCGAGTTCTGCCGTTGTTGCCGTGCAACCAGAGCCAGCGTGGGAGCGCAGGGAGACAGAAGGCTTCTTCGGGGCATTGGTTGAATCCGTGAAGCAGGTTTTGCTGGCACCCAGTGCAACTTTCGAGGCAATGCCGAAATCTGGCGGGATGGGCTCGCCTTTGATTTTCTGCATTTTGTTGGGTACGATTGGGTATGCGGTTGCCGTTATTTACCAACTTCTCGCGGCGATGGTGAACCCGGAATCAATGGGAGAAATGGAGCCAGGGGTTTTTTATGCAATCATGGTGGTCGTGATTGTTTTAATGCCGCTCTTTGTTTTGATTGGCATTTTTGTCAACAGTGCAGTTTTGCATATTTGCTTGATGCTGGTGGGTGGGGCTAAACAATCGTTTGAAACTACTTTGCGTGTTATTTGCTACGCGCAAGGGGCGACGGCGGTTTTCTACCTCGTGCCGATTTGTGGCGGAATCATCGGAGGGATCTGGTCTTTAGTTGCTTTGGTTATAGGATTGAGCAAAGCGCACGAGATCGGGATCGGGAAAGCAATTTTTGCGATTCTGCTTCCGTTGATCGTGTG
>DYNR01000447.1 GCA_020720945.1 Chthoniobacter flavus
TTCGTGTAAAAACGCCACCGCTGTATGAAACAAATCACACATATCATTCGTCGTTCCATTCTTGCGCTCGCGCTTGTTTTGGGTTTTGTCGTTTCTGCTCAAGCTGCCGATCTCGATTTTGATCTCGTGAATGACACGGGGTATTCGATCAAGGCGGTTTATGTTTCGCCCACATCCCTAGAGGAATGGGGTGACAATATCCTTGAGGGGAAACTGAAGGATGGAGAGTCTCTACCCATCACTTTTCATCCGAAAACTACGGCTACTCAGTGGGATCTCCGCGTTTCGTGGGCAGACGGTAGCGGTGATGTTTTTTGGCGGAAACTCAAACTCGAAGAGATTTCTACTTTGACTTTGCAATACGACGAAAAAACCCAGGAGACTTCTGCAAAAGCGGAATAAGCTCCAGAAACTAAGGGCTCGCGCAAAAATAACTGTCGTATTTGGCTTGTTCTTTTGTCCTATAGCGGCGTTGTTCGCTCGTTGCAGACCAGCGGGTATTGCCCTCGCTTACGCCTTGCTATAGTCCAAAATTCCTGCGCCATCCGTGCGACTTTTATTTTTGCGCGACCCCTAATGAAAAATTTTCAGAAGGGATCACGGGCGAAAGCCCGCTTGATTTTTTTTGGAGGGGGAAGCGATCGGAGAAGGAGAGAGGAGAAAGAAACGGTGTTGCGTTTTTTTTTGAGGTGGGTTCCGAAGGAACACGGGAGTTGGGCTTTTCTTTTCGAGCCTGTTTTTGCGGGGTTGGGAATTTTTCCGTGCAGGGGTGGAGTTTGGCTTGCGTTGAGCTGTTTTGGATTATTTTTTTTGCGGTTGCCAGTGCGCAAGATGGGAGGAATTTTTTTCGGGAGGGGTTGGGACAGGGAAGCGGGGGCAATGGGAATGGTGCTCGGGAGCGTGGTTGCAGGGGCGTTTTTCTTTTCGGGAGTTTGGGGGCGGGTGGAGGCGTTTCCTTTTCTTGCTGTGGCAGTTACAGCAGGCGGGGTGTTTTTTTGCGCGGATTTGGTGGGGAAGCGGCGCGAGTGGTGGGCGGAGTGTGCGGGGGCGTTGGCGTTTGACGCATTTTTGCCGCTTGCTTTTATTTTGGGAGGGGCACCGCCATCGATGGCGTGGTGGTTTTTTGGTGCGCGGGTTTTTCGTTCGTGTTCTGCGGTCGGGATGGTGCGGCAGGTGTTGCGTTTTCAGAAAGAAGGGGATGGGGCAGGCGTGCGGAAAATCGTTTTTTCTGCGTGTGCCGGTTGGCATGTTGCCGGGTTGTTGCTGTGGGTGGGAGCGGGGGTGGCTGGCGTTTTGCCTTTCTTGCAACTCCTTGTCTTGCAAGGGTTTCTTTTTTTTCGTTACGCCGCTTTTTGGGCGTGGATTTTCTTGAAAAAGCGAGGGCGAGACGGCGGGGAGTTCCGTGTCTCGCCCGTTGCTGTCGGGATTATGGAATCGTTGGTTGGGATTGTATGGGGCGGAATGCTGATTTGGGCGGGGGATGTTTTTTGGCGAAGATAGGTAACTGATTGATGGAGAAAAGATTGCGATGCAAGGGCGGGAAGTCGTGCCTTCCCGTCCAGAGCGGAATCATGC
>DYNR01000448.1 GCA_020720945.1 Chthoniobacter flavus
TCTCCAGTCAACCGGACAGCAAACCCTTTGGAAGTGTCTTTCGCTGGCGGCCACTCGATTTTTGGGTGATCGGTCGTCAACCATTCAACGAAATCTGTCCCGAGAGCTTTCTGCTCGGCACACTGTTTTTGAAACTCCGGAGAGTCCAAATAAGGGATGCGTTCTAGCGAAACGCGGTTTGGAAAAGTGTCGAGCTTCGCCTGCAATTTTCCCTTGAGGTCTGCGAGAACGACGGCGTAAGCGGGGTCGCCCGCCAAGTTTTTTTGTTCGAAAGGATCTGTCCCCAAATCGTAAAGCTGGTCTTGGTCGAAGTAGCCAGGGAAGTGCATCATCGCAACTTGCGAATGCCCTTGTTTTTTGCGGTCGAGGTAATTGAACGCCCCGCTTTTCTTCCCCGATTTCATCTGTTCGACCACTGCCGCCGAAGGCCTGTAAGCGATGTATTTGTAGTCTCCGACTTTGATTCCTCTGGCAAAACCTGATTCGTAATAAATCGAATCTCGGGTGCCGGGTTTTGCGGGATCGCGCAGCACGGAAAAAAACGAATGCTCGTCGGGGGTCGAGCATTTCTCTTCTGGCACGCCCGCAATTTCTGCGATTGTCTTGAAAAGGTCGGGGCCTTGCACCAGCGCGCTCGCCGAGGAACAAGGCGGCGTGACCCCGGGCCACTTGACGAAAAGGGGAACGCGGAAGCCTTTTTCGTAACAGGTGGCTTTACCGGGTTCGACATTGTGGTCGGGCATGTAAATAACAATCGTATTCTCTTCTATTCCAAGCTCTTGGAGCGTTTCGAACAATTTGCCAACCTGCCTGTCTAGCTCCGCCATCCCCGTTCTCTGGTGCTTTTCCCATTCTTCCTTGCCTTCCAGCCCTGCCAAAATCTCCCGGTCGCCTTCCGCAAACTCCGCCACCGAGGCGTCGCGTCCCTCAGGTGTAAACGAACGGTCTTTCCCTAATGCGAGATGGTGCCCCGGCCCGTGGACCGTGGATGCTGCCACATAGAGAAAAAACGGTTTTTCGCCTTTGCCGTTTTCGCGCAAGAACTCGATTGCCCCTTTGGTGATCCAGGGGATGTTGTGGTGGGCTAGCGCCGCGACTTTTTCCTCGTCAAAATTTGCCCAAACCGCAGAGTTTGCCGCATCGAAACCAGAATCTTTTTTGAGTTGCCTTTCGACATTTGCTTGCCGTTCTTTCAGAAGCGCATCCACTTCGGGCAAAGCGGGATCCGAGTTTTCTTTCAAGCCAGAATGCCAGTCTGGCCCGTGCTCGCCCAAATGCCACTTGCCTGCCATGCCCGTCACATATCCCGCTTCGGCAAGCACCCGCGGCAGAGTCCGCGTATCGCTGTTGATAAACGAGTTCCATGCAATGTTCGGGTTCTCTCCCGGAGGAAATTCTTTTTTGAAAAATGCGTCCTCGCAACGGCTTGGGTAGCCTCCCGTCAAAACGGAAAACCGGCTCGGCGTGCACATGGGTGACGCGCAATACGCATTGTCAAACCGCATCCCTTCATACGCCAACCGGTCTAAATTGGGCGTCGCATACTTCCCCCCGTAACACCCCAAATAGGAAAA
>DYNR01000005.1 GCA_020720945.1 Chthoniobacter flavus
CGTCCTTTCAATCTTGACTGGACACCAGAGGGTATTCCTTGGTTTTTTCCAAACCCTTTCGCTCCAATGCCTTACAGATCTTCTTTGCATTTATCTCACGGATTCAGGGTTCTTTCAATCTTGACTGGACACCAGAGGGTATTCCTTGGTTTTTTCCAAGCCTTTTCGCTCCAATGCCTTACAGAGCTTCTTTGCATTTATCTCACGGATTCAGGTGTTTTTTTGAGGGGAAGAAAAAAACGGAAAACGCAAAGTTTTTATTGACGGCGGTGGGTAAAAGTGGGAGAAAGTGGCAAGCAATGTCACCAAGTGGAATAAACTAACTACAAAACGAGCCCCAGATGAACACGGAAACACCAGCAGAAGCGATTTACTCGGGAGAGTTCCCCCGGTCGCTGGATGCCAAGAATCGGGTAACGATTCCGGCATCGTGGGTTTCGCAGGGAGTCGTTGATTTTCAAGTAGTTCCGAAGACGAGCGAGAAAGATTCGTTCCTCGTTGTGCTGCCGCCGAAAGAGTTTGCGCAGATGGAGGCAAAGATTCTCGAACTGGATAAACCCATGGACAAGAAGAGGATAGCGGTGAGGGCGTTTTACAGTTCCGCGCGGGCGATCGCCGCTGACAAGCAAGGGCGCATTTTGTTGCCGGAAGACTATTGCAAGAAGGCGGGGTTGGGGACGGAAGTTGTGCTGGTTGGTGGGAAGAGCCGTTTTGAGATTTGGGATGCTTCGCGTTGGAGGGCGGCGAGCGAGGATCTTTCGGCGGCATTCCAAGAGATGGCCGCGGAGATCGGGTTATAGACTTTTTCGTTTTTTTGAAAAATGCGCACGCCAAAACAAGAGCCGAAAATTGCAGGAGGGGGGGGAGACTCTGCCCGTGTTTTTTCGGGTTACCACGAATCGGTTTTGCCGGGAGAAGTGGTGGAAGCGTTGCGTCCGGGCGAAGGCAAGCTGTATATTGACGGGACGCTCGGGGGCGGGGGGCATGCGTCTCTTTTGTTGGAGGCGGGAGCCAGCGTGATCGGGTTTGACCAAGACGAGGAGGCTTTGGAAGAAGCGGGGAAGAAGCTAGAGAAATACGGGGAGCGGTTTCGGTCGGTGAGGACGAATTTCCGTGTGGCGGGGGAAGTGTTGGAAGGGTTGGGGGTCCGCGATGTGGACGGGGTTTTGTTGGATGTCGGGGTGAGTTCTCGCCAGCTTGATGCGGGGGGGCGAGGTTTTTCTTTTCGGGAGAACGGGCCCTTGGACATGAGGATGGATCGGAGGTCGCCCGTGACGGCGGAAAGCGTGGTGAACGGGGAGACGCAGGAGAGGCTTTCGGAGATTTTTCGGGAATATGGAGAAGAGCCGATGGCTGCGAAGGTTGCGGCGCGGATCGTGCAGGTGCGGGAAAGCCGGCGGCTAGAGACGACCTTCGATTTGGTGGAAGCGGTTGGTTCGGTGATTCCCAAGCGGGGCCCGCGGCATCCGGCGACAAAAGTCTTTCAGGCTCTGCGGGTTGCGGTGAACGACGAGTTGGGCAGCCTCAAGGAAGGGCTGGAAGGTTTTGTCCCGTTTTTGGCGGGAGGCGGGAGGATGGCAGTCATTACTTTTCATTCTTTGGAAGACCGGATTGTGAAGAGGTTTTTCAAGGAGCGATCGGCTCCGGAGATCGACCGTCCCGAGTGGGCGCAGGCGCGCCCGAACCCCCTTTACAGTTTTCGGCTAATTACCTCCTCGCCCGTGGCGGCAACCGCTGCGGAAGTATCCAAAAACCCCCGTTCCCGCAGCGCGAAGTTGCGGGTTGCGGAAAAACTACCCAGAAAACCATGAATAAAAGCACAGTGAACAAACCGGCGAAATTGAACATGATGTTGGTCGGAAAAATCGGGCTCGGCGGATTCATTCTCGCAGTGGCGGGGGTGGTGTATGTGTGGATTATGGTCCAGCAACATGTCCTCGGCGAGCAGACGAGGAGGGCGGAGTTCCAGTTGCGGGACTTGCGGTCTTTCAATCAAGTGCTGCGCTCCGAGATCAGCACGATGACTTCGCACGCGTGTATTTCCAAGGCGGTCAGCGGCGGGAGCGTCGCACTTGTCGCCATCAGTGACCAGCACTTGGCGCGGTTTGGGTCGCCGTCTATCATCGTGGCCGACAGCGGGTTGCTCACGGCATCGGCATCAGCATCGGCATCGGCATCAGCATCAGCGTCGGGAGGCAGGCGTCCGTGAGGTGGAACTTGCGTAGTCGGATTTCCGTCGTTTGCGTGTTGGGCGGCATACTGTTCAGTGCGGTGACTGCACGGCTTGTGCAGTTGCAGGTGCTCGAGCACGAGCGGTATGTCGAATTGGCCGCGAGGCAGAACTCCGTTCGGCAAGTGTTGCCCGCCAAGCGGGGGAGGATTCTCGACAGCAAGGGGGATGTGCTAGCGACCGATTTTCCGACGCGGACGGTCGTGGTGGACGGGACGCATATCAAAGACCCTGCGGCGTTGGCGAAGTTGGCCGCGCCGTTTTTGGAGATGCCCGAAAGCGAGTTGGCGAAAAAGTTTTCTTCCGTCGTGGATGCTGGTGACAAATACCAGGTGGTCCGGCACGGCTTGGCGGAGGAAAAAGCGTTGGGGCTTGTCGCCGAGATGGATGCGAAAAAGATGCGGGGGATTTATTTCGAGAAAAGCTCCAAGAGGATTTATCCGAATGGGGCGTTGTTGGGGCATGTGCTCGGTTTTTTGAATCACGAGAGCAAGGGAATCCAAGGGGTCGAGATGTCGATGAACGATTACCTGAAGGGGCAGAACGGGTTCCGCCAGATCGAGAGGGATCGGACGGGGAGGGAGATCGTCGTTTACCGCGGGTTGGAAAGCAATGTGAAGAACGGGAGCGATGTCGAGTTGACCATCGACATGGCGTTGCAGGCGATTTTGGAAGAAGAGTTGGAGAAGGCTTACCAGGAGATGCGGCCTCGCAGTATTTCTGGGGTGCTGGTGCGGCCGGGGACGGGAGAAGTTTTGGCGATGGCCAACCGCCCGAATTTTGACCCCAACGACCCGGGGGCATACGATGCCGAATCCATGAAAAACCGCGTGATCATCGACATGGTCGAGCCTGGCTCCGTTTTCAAGATCGTCGCGGTTTCTGCCGCGCTCAACGAAAAAAAAGTGAAGCCGGAAACGCCGATTTTTTGCGAGAACGGGAGCTATCATTACGGCGGTAGAATTTTGAAGGACTCGCACCCTTACGGGACGCTCAGCGTCCACGATGTCATTGTAAAGTCCTCGAATATAGGGAGTTCCAAGATGGCGCAGATGGTCGGAAACCAGACTTATTACGAATACATCCGGAAGTTTGGGTTCGGGGAAAGGACCGGGATCGAGTTGCCGGGAGAGATTCCTGGGCTGGTGCATCCGCCGCACCGGTGGACGAAAATATCGATCACGCGGATTCCGATGGGGCACGAAGTGGCGGTGACCCCTTTGCAGGTTGCGATGGCGACTTCCGCCGTGGCGAACGGCGGCAAGCTGATGGTTCCGCAGATTGTCCGCCGGATTGTATCCGAGGACGGAGAAGAGGTTTTTCGTTTCAAGCCGCAGGTGTTGCGCGAGGTGGTTCCGCCGCAGGTGGCCGAGAAAGTCCGTTTGGCTCTCAAGGATGTTGTGGGGCCGACTGGGACGGCGCGGCAGGCGGCGGTGCAGGGGTTCACGGTAGGGGGGAAAACGGGGACGGCGCAGCGGGTTGATCCGAAGGGCGGTTACACGCCGGGGAAGTATGTTGTTTCGTTTTGCGGTTTTTTGCCTGCCGAGTCACCGGAGTTTACGGGGTATATTATCGTGGATGACGCGACGACTTTGCAGACGCGAAATTACGGGGGGCTAGTGGCGGCACCGATTTTTTCTCGGGTAGCCGAGAGGGCGGCGCGATACTTGGATTTACAGCCAACAGTCCAAGACAGCATCTTGGCGACGGCAGCACCCGTTGCTCCCAAGGCAAAAGCAATCAGACAATGAAACTTTCCCGATTACTACAAGAGATGCCAATTTTGGGACCTCGTCCGACCGGAGACCCGGACATCACTTCCGTCGAATACGATTCGAGGCGGGTCGTTCCTGGTTCCCTGTTTTTTGCGCTTCCGGGGAGCGTGGCGGACGGTGCCGATTTTTTGCAGGCGGCGGCCGATGCCGGGGCGGCGGCGGCGGTCAGCGGGGCGGATGTCCCCGTGAGTCCACTGCCCGTGATAAAGGTGGAAAACCCGAGGGCAAGCATGGCGCAGGCTGCTGCAATTTTTAATGGCAAGCCTTCTTCCCGTTTGAAAGTAGTCGGGGTGACCGGCACAAATGGCAAAACGACAACGACTTATTTGGTCAAGCATCTGTTGGATGACGCGGCGCGGATGTGCGGGTTGCTGGGGACGATCCATTATTCCATCGGGAGGCAAGAGATGCCAGCGGCGAGGACGACCCCCGAGTCTCCGGAAGTCCAGAGCCTGATGGCGGCGATGGTTGACAGCGGGTGCAAGTCTTGCGCGATGGAAGTGTCCAGCCATGCGTTGGTGCAGCACCGCGCGGATGCGATCGATTTTGATGTCGCGGTTTTCACCAATCTCACGCAAGACCACTTGGATTACCACGGGGATATGGAGGGTTATTTCCGCGCCAAGAGCCTGCTGTTTGAGAAGCTGAAATACTCCGCGAAAAAGGGGGTCAGGGCGGTGATCAACGGAGACGACCGCTTCGGGCACCAGTTGGTTTCAAAATTCGGCAAAGACTTGGAAACGATCAGTTTCGGGTTGAATGCGGGGGCGGATTTCCGTGCGAAGAACATCCGGTTCCAGGCATCGGGGACGACTTTTGCGCTAGTCGCCAAGGGGAGAGAATACCTCGTGCAGTTGCCCTTGATCGGGCTTTTTAATGTCTATAACGCGCTGGCTGCAATCGCGGCGGTTTCCTCGTTGGGCGTTGGGGTGCGGGAGGTGGTTGCCTCGTTGGCTAAAGCGCCGCAAGTGCCCGGACGGCTGCAGAGGGTGCCTGCCAAGCGGAGTTTTCAAGTGTTTGTCGATTATGCACATACGCCAGATGCGTTGCTGAATGTTTTGCGGACGGTGCGGGAGTTGATGCCCGAAAGGATTTTGACGGTTTTCGGTTGTGGCGGGGACAGGGACAAGAGCAAGAGGCCGATGATGGGGGCGGCAGCCGAGCAGCTTTCCGATTACTTGATCGTGACTTCGGACAACCCGAGGGGTGAGAGTCCGTCGGCGATTCTCGCGGATATAGAGAAAGGGTTTCGCGGGGACGGCTACGAAATTTGCGAGGACAGGGCGGAGGCGATTCGGCGGGCGGTCGATTTGGCCATGCCCGGTGACATCGTGTTGATTGCAGGCAAAGGGCACGAGAACTACCAAGAAGTTGCCGGGCGGAAAGAACCCTTCGACGATGTGCAGGTTGCGACATGGGCGATTGCGGAAAAACCCGTAGAAGAGCGATGAACCCGAAGAGCTTACAATCCATTGCCGGAATGTGCGGCGCGCGGCTTTCCCTAGGAGGGGAGGTGCTGGTGCGGCGTGTTCAAAAAGATACGAGGACGCTTTTGCCCGGCGATTTGTATTTTGCTTTGGAGGGGGAAAAATTTGACGGGCACCGTTTCGTTTCTGCGGCGGCGGCGGCAGGGGCGGCGGGGGCAGTGGTGCGGGAAGGTGTGGAAGTCCAAGCACCCGAAGGCTTTCCGCTTCTCGTAGTCCAAGACCCGTTGCTCGCGCTGCAACGGCTTGCTTCGGAGTGGAGGATGCAACTGGGGCTGACCGCGATTTGTTTGACGGGGAGTTCCGGGAAAACCAGCACCAAAGAGTTTTTGGCGGCGGTTTTGGGGGAGGCGGGAAAAGTTTGTGCGACGGAAGGGAACTTGAACAACCACATCGGGTTACCGCTGTCCGTTTTGGGGGCAAACCTGGAAGACCGGTTTGCCGTTTGGGAAATCGGGATGAACCATCCGGGAGAAATTGCGCCCCTTGCGGCAATTGCGAGGCCGGACATCGCGGTCGTCACCAACATCGGCACGGCGCATTTAGAATTTTTTGAAAGCAGGGAAGGGATAGCCAAAGAAAAAGGGTCGCTTTTTGTTGCGTTGGGGGAAGGTGGTTTGGCGGTTTATCCGGCGGCGGACGATTACGCGAAGATTTTGGAGAAGATGGCGAGAGGGAAAGTGGTTGCGGTTGGGTTGGAAGAGGGAGAGCCTAGGGCAGAGCAAATTTCCGTTAGTGCCGAAGGGATGCAATTTTTGTTGGTGGCGGGAGGGGAGAGCCAGGAAGTGCGTTTGAGGGTTCACGGGATGCACATGGTCCAAAATGCGCTTTTGGCGGCGGCCGTCGGGTTGGCGTGCGGGGTTTCTTTGCGGGCTGTTGCCCGAGGGCTTTCTGCGGCCAGGTCGGCCAAAGGTCGGCTTGAGAAAAAAGAAATTCGAGGGGTCGTTGTTTTGGATGATACTTACAATGCGAACCCCGATTCCATGGTTGCAGCGTTGCGGACGCTCGCCGCGTATCCTGGAGAAGAAGGCGGGAAGCGGTTTGCCGTTTTGGGGAAAATGGGAGAGTTGGGCGAGCATGCGGCGGCGGGTTATCGGAGGGTCGGAGAAGAAGCGGCGAGGTGCGCCGATGTCGTGGTGGTCGTGGGAGAAGAGGCGCGGGCGATAGCGGAAGCGGTGCGGGGGGGAGAAGTTTTTTTTGTTGGGGCAGCAGAGGAGGCTTCTGCGCTGTTGAAGAAAAGGCTTAGTGCCGGAGACACGGTTTTAGTAAAAGGGAGCCGTTCCGCCCGGATGGAGAAAATCGTAGAACAGATCACCTGATGCTATACTACCTACATCTTATCAGCGAATGGGCGAAGGATTCCGGAGTTGATTCGGAGTTTTTGAAGGCGCTGAATGTCTTCCAATACATCACCTTCCGCGCGCTTTGTGCCGCGTTGACCTCGTTTTTGCTTTCTTTGCTTTTCGGGAACTATGTGATCCGGAGGCTGATTTCCTTGAAGTTTGGGCAACCGATCCGTTCGGCGGACGAAGTGCACAAGCTGTTTGAGTTGCACGGGGCGAAAAGGGGGACACCGACGATGGGGGGAGTTTTGCTTATCGGCTCCATGCTCGTGGCGACGCTTTTGTGGGCGCGGCCCAGCAACCCGTTTGTTTGGCTGGTTATTTTTTCTGCGGTGTTTTTGGGCGGGGTCGGTTTTTACGACGACTGGTTGAAGGTTACGAAGAAGAGTTCTGCTGGGATCAGCAGCCGGCTCAAGTTTCTTTTGCAGTGCTTGCTTGCCGGGATCGTGACGGTATTTTTTCTGGTTGTTCCGGAGGTCAACGAGACGGCGCAGAAAATTTTCATCCCATTTTTCAAGGAGCCTGTGTTTGTGACGGTCGGGGTGTTCACTTTTTTCTTTTATCTTCTGGTGATCGTAGGGACTTCGAATGCCGTCAATTTGACGGATGGGTTAGACGGGTTGGCGGCGGGGTGCACGGCGACCGTCGCCGCGACTTTTGCCGCGTTGGCTTATTTGGCAGGAAACATCAAAGCGGCGACTTACCTGCAGGTGCCGTTCGTCGTGTATTCCGGGGAATTGGCGGTGATGTGTTTGGCGCTTTTCGGGTCGTGTTTGGGTTTTTTGTGGTGGAACTGTCATCCTGCGCGGGTGTTTATGGGCGACACGGGTTCGCTGGCGATTGGGGGGATGCTCGGGGTCGTGGCGATTTGTTGTAAGCAGGAGTTGCTTTTGGTGATCGTGGGCGGGGTGTTTGTCGCAGAAGCGATGTCGGTCATTTTGCAGGTCGCGAGTTTCAAGACGACGGGGAAGCGCATTTTTAGAATGTCTCCTTTGCACCATCATTTCGAGTTGAGCGGGTGGAAAGAAAACACGGTGATCGTGCGTTTTTGGATTATGTCCTTGTTGTTTGCGTTGTTGGGGTTAGCGACATTGAAGCTGAGATGAAAAAACATTTGCCGAGTTTGGAGGCGCGGCCGGTTGCCGTGCTGGGGTTGGGGCGCAGCGGATTGGCAGCGGCCCGGCTGTTGCGGGCGCGCGGGTATGAGCCAGTGGTTTTGGATTCCGGGGATAGCGTGGGTTTGCGAAAAGCGGCGGCGGGGTTGGCGGAGCAAGGGGTTCGGTGCCTGTTGGGCGACGATGCGCTGCGGGGGTTCGAGGGGTATTCGTGGGGGGTGCTTAGTCCGGGAATTGATCCAGCGACACCGCTGGTTGCAGGGATTCGCGGGGCAGGGGTTGCGTTGATTTCCGAGATCGAGCTGGCGTGGAGGTGCTGCGAAAAAACGGTTGTCGCCATTACGGGGACGAACGGGAAAACGACGACGACGGGCTTGCTTGCCAAGATGTTAGGAGCGTGCGGGTGTCCCGCCGTGGCTTGCGGGAACATCGGCGAGCCGTTTTCTGCCGCGCTTTTGGACAGCCCCGATGCGGGGTGCTATGTCGTGGAAGTGAGTTCTTTTCAGCTGGAGGCGTGCGACAGTTTTCGCCCGAAGGTGGCGGTGTGGACGAACTTTTCTCCGAATCATTTGGACCGTTACCGCGATGTGGGAGAATATTACGAAGCCAAAGTCCGGGTGTATGACAGCCAGACTTCCGATGATTTTGCGGTTGTGCGGTTAGGGACAGAGGTTCCCAATTTGGCGGTTCGCGTGCTGACATTTTCGGCGACCGAAGCTGGGGGAGATTTTTCATTGAAGGGGAAAGACATTTTTTTGCATGGGCGGCGGGTGTTGGAGCAGGGGAAGACCCAGATGCCGGGGGTTCACAACGCGGAAAATTTGATGGCGGCGCTCGGGGTGATTTACGCGTTGGGGCACGATATGGAGAAGGCGGTTTTGGCGGCGGAGAGCTACGAGACACCCGAGCACCGGTGCGAGTTTGTCGCAGAGATTGGCGGGGTGCAGTATTTGAACGACTCCAAGTCCACGAATCTCGATGCGACCGAAAAGGCCATCCGATCGCAGGAACGACCGATTGTTTTGATTGCGGGGGGGAAAGACAAAGGGTTTGGTTTTGGGCCGTTGAAAGAGTTGGTTCGGGAGCGGGTCAGCCATGCGGTATTGATCGGGCAACTGAAGGAAAAAATCGCGTTGGATTGGGAAGGGGTTGCCTGCACGAAATGCGGCGATTTGCCCGAGGCCGTGCGGCAGGCTGCGGGGTTGGCGTTGCCAGGGAGCGTCGTGTTATTTTCTCCGGGGACTTCTTCTTTCGATATGTTTCGGGACTACGAAGAGCGGGGGCGCGTCTTCAAAGAAGCCGTTTTATCCATTTCAAAAACAAACTAAAAAAGAACACTTAGCAAGAATACCGAGTAAGCTATGAACATCCGTCCGTTTCGAGTCACATCTCCAGCACCCAAGAAAAAGGTAAAAATCCGAGCCACGGCGACGCGGTCCGCAGCGAGGCATGAAGAGGAGGAAGAAGAAGATTACGAATCCGCCGAGCCGAACATGAAACTTTCTCACGCCTTCATCGGCGTTTTGATTTTGCATGTGGTGGCGCTCGGGGGGATTTACGGGTTTAATTATTTGAAGAACCGGGATGCGACGGCAGCGAAAGCCAATGCGGGGGCGGTTTTGGGAAAAGGGGACGAGAGTGCGAAGGTCGCGGCAGACGCGAAGGGGGGGGCGACAAAAAATGCGGCGGTTTCCAGCAAAGGGGTCGATGCGGGCAAGCACGAAGTCGCACCGGGGGAGACGCTTAGCAAGATCGCTTCGCGGTATGGAGTCAGCGTGGATCAACTCGAAAAGGCCAACGGGTTGACGGCAAATTCCGTATTGCGGAGCGGGCAAATGCTGGTCATCCCAAAGGTCGAAACCAAAGTTGCGCAAGCACCTGCGCCCGCAAAACAACCGAACGCGCAAAAAGCGAGTGATGCGGCGGTCAAGCCCGTCGTTGCGCCCAAAGTGGCGGAAGGGCAAGCCAAGCCCGCCGTGGCACCGAAGACCGATGCGCAAGCGAAAGCACCTGTCGCAACGAAACCTGCCAGCGAGCCCAAAGCCGAAACAAAAGCCCAAACGAAAGCTGAACCCAAAGCCGATGCGAAAGCGGTGCCCAAGGCGGCAGATGCCGGGGCCGGGGAGCAAGAATATGTAGTGGTGTCTGGGGACAACCCGTATTCCATCGCGAAAAGATTCCATGTCAGCTACCAGAAGTTGGTTGAAGTCAACGGGATCGAAGACCCGACGAAGATCCGCATCGGGCAGAAGTTGAAAATCCCGGGCAAGGCGCAATAGGGGGGGGCGAATCGGCAAAGAGAAAGAAACGCGATGGCAAGGCACAGCATATACTTCGTATTGAGCGGCGTTTGCTTGCTCATTTGCATCGGGTTGGTGATGCTTTTCAGCACGGGGGCATTCGCTCGCGACAGCCATGGCGACATTTATTATTTCGTCAAACGGCAGGCGATTTGGTTAGGGGTTGGGGTGGCGGCCTGCATCGTGGCGGCGAGCATCGATTACCATTTTTGGGAGAGAACATGGAAATACTTTTTTGGTCTCGCCGTGGTGCTTTTGGTGCTTTGTTTCGTGCCGCCGCTCGGGATGCGGATCAATGGTTCGTGGCGTTGGTTGAACTTCGGGGTGATGACATTCCAGCCCAGCGAACTCGGTAAAATCGCCTCCATTTTCTTTTTGGCTTGGTGGTTCACCAAGTTCGAGAAGAGGGGGAAAACTTTTTGGGGCAACCTCCTGTATTTTTTCGTGTTTCCGGGGATGGTCGTTTCGGTCTTGCTCGGCTTGATTGCCTGCGAGGTTGACTTGGGAACCACGGCGTTGATTGGGCTAGTGATGTTTGCGACCATGTTTTTGGTTGGGACTAGCCTGTGGCTCTTGGTTCCATTGGTGGCACTCGGGGTTGGTGGTGTGCTGTTTGTTGCCATCAACATTCCGCAAAGGGCGGGGAGGCTTCTCGCGTTTTTGAATTTGGAAGAGTATCGTTTGACCGAGGGGTTGCAGCAGTGGCAAGGGTTGATCGCGCTCGGGTCCGGCGGGATTGGCGGTTTGGGTTTGGGGGAGGGGCGCCAAAAAATGTCTTACTTGCCTTACGCGCATACGGACTTCATTTTTCCGATGATCGGCGAAGAGTTGGGGATGATTTGCACTTTGCTGGTGGTGATGAGTTTTCTCGCTTTGTTTTTGGCGGGGAGCAGTGTCGCGGCGAATGCGAAAGATCGGTTTGGGGCGTTGTTGTCGTTTGCTATCGTGATGACGATTACGGTGCAGGCGTTGATTAACTTGTTGGTGACGACAGCGTTACTGCCGAACAAAGGGATGCCGCTGCCATTCATCAGCTACGGGGGGTCGAATCTGGTGGTTTGCCTTTTCATGGTAGGAATTTTAATCAATGTCCACCGGCAAATTTCGTTTGTTCCGGTGCGGAACCGGTTGATTGAAACGGAGAGACAGCCGGCCATTCGCAGGTGAGCGAAGAGAAAGGGAAAAAGGACTATGGAGAATAAGAGTTTGAAGGTAGCGGTTGCTTGCGGGGGGACTGGGGGGCATTTGTTTCCCGGTTTGGCGGTTGCGCAAGAGTTGCGCTCGCGCGGGCACGAGGCGTTGCTGATTGTTTCCGAAAAAGCCATCGATGCGACGGCACTCAAGGCCCACCCCGAATTTCGGGCGGCAAAGCTTCCGTCCATCGGGATGCCGTCGCTGGTGTCGCCTGCGTTCATCCGTTTTTTGCGCAGGCTTTGGGAAAGCATATCGATTTGCCGGCATCTGTATAAAAAGTTTCGTCCCGATGTGGTGTTGGGGATGGGCGGGTTCACGAGCACGGCACCGATTTTGGCGGCCCGGTGGGGGCGGATTCCCAGTTTTGTCCACGAGTCCAACGCGATACCGGGAAAAGCAAACCGTTTTTCCGCCCGTTTTACGACCAATGTTTTGGTGGGTTTTGAGGAAACCGCCGAGCAATTTCGGGCGGGGGAGTGCATCTTTACGGGGACGCCCGTGCGCGAGGCAATCGGGAAAAAAATTCCGAGGGAGCAAGCCTTGGCGACCTTCAAGCTCGATCCGGAAAAGAAAACGATTTTTGTGATGGGTGGGAGCCAGGGGGCATCGGGCATCAACCAGCTACTGTTTCGGATTGCTGGGATTTTGGCGCAAATGCCTTTGCAGTTGATCCATTTGACAGGGGATCGCGACGATCAACTGGCGGCGGCAAATTACATGAGAGACAGCTTGCCTGCTTATGTGGCGGCTTTTCACGACAGGATGGAAGAGGCGTATTCCGCGGCGGATTTGGTTGTTTCGAGGGCGGGGGCATCGAGCTTGAACGAGATCGCGTATTTCGGTTTGCCTTCGGTGTTGGTTCCCTATCCTTTTGCGGCGGACAACCACCAAGAAGCCAACGCGAAAATTTTTGTGGATCGAGGGGCATCCGAAATGATGGTCGAGTCCGAGTCCACGACGGAGGGGTTTGCGCGGTTGCTTTCCAATTTGGTGTGCGATGAAACGAGATGCCGAAAAATGGCGGCGGCGGCATTGCGGATTTTGCCCAGGGATGCGGCGGTCCGTGTGGCCGACATTTTAGAAAGGAGTGTGCGGCGATGAAACGCGAAGAGCTTTGTTCCGTTTTGCACGGGAGGCCTGCTAGGGTTCATCTCATCGGGGTTTCGGGTTCAGGGATGAGCGGGATTGCCGCGTTGTTGCTGGCTCTCGGGCATCGGGTGAGCGGTTCCGACAAGTCCGAGACGGCGGAAGTGTTGCGGTTGAGCAAGAAGGGGTTAGAGTTTTTTTCGCCGCATCATGCCGACCAGGTGCAGGGGGTCGAGCTGGTGGTTTATTCTTCGGCGATCAAAGCGGGGAACCCCGCATACGACGAAGCGGTGCGGTTGGGAATCCCGATGGTTCGCCGGGCGGATGCGCTTTCCGCAATCATGGCAGGGAAGAGGGGAATCATCGTTTGCGGGATGCACGGAAAAACGACGACTTCTTCGATGTGTGCTTACGGGTTGCGGGCGGCGGGTGTGAAGCCTTCGCATTATGTCGGGGCGGAGATACCGATTTTGGGAGCCAATGCCCGATGGGATGCCGACGGGGAATATTTTGTTGCCGAAGGAGACGAGAGCGACGGGACTTTGGCCAACTATTTTCCCGAGCATGCCATCGTTTTGAATGTCGAGCCAGAGCATTTGGATTTTTATCGGGACATTGGCGAGATTGATGCGGTTTACAAAAAGCTCGTTTCGCAGACGGCGGGTTGGGTTGTGTATTGCGGGGATGACGAAGGGGCGGAGAGGGTGAGTCGGGGAGCGAAGGCGAGGGTTTCTTACGGGGAAGGGGAAGGCTGCGAATATCGTTTGATCGGGTTGCGGATGGAAGACGGGCGCCCGAGGTTCCGGGTGCGGGAGCACGGCGAAGATTTGGGGGAAGTCCATCTGGGGATCCCGGGGAGGCATAACGCGTTGAACGCGTTGGCGATGATAGCGTTAGCTCGGAAGCTCGGGGTTGATTTTGGGGCGGTGGCCGGGGCGTTAGAAAAATTTGAGGGGGCGCGGAGGCGGTTTGAGACGCTCTACCGCGACGAAGATTTTTGGCTGGTTGACGATTACGGGCATCATCCGACGGAGATCGCGGCGACTTTGGCGACGGCCAGGATGACGGGGGCGCGGCGGACGGTCGTGTTTTTTCAGCCGCACCGGTATTCGCGCACGCAGGCGTTGCGGGCAGAGTTTGGGCCGGCGTTCCGGGAGTCTGAAGTTTTGGTGGTTTCCGAAATTTATGCGGCTAGCGAGCAGCCGATTGAAGGGGTGAGTGGTGGGAGCGTGGCGGATGCAGCAAAGGAGAACGGGCATCCTGCGGCGTTGTTCGAGCCTAGGTTGGCGGACATTCCGAGGAGGGTCGGGGCGATGCTCGAGCCCGGTGATTTGATTTTGAGTTTGGGGGCTGGGAATATCCACGAAGCGGCGAAGTCTTTGGCATCGGATTTGGCGATGCGGCGCAAGTTGTTGCAGGCGATGGGGGGGGCGGGAGTAGTTCGTCTGTATGAACCTGCCAGCAAGCACACGACGATCCGTATTGGCGGAGAAGCGCAATTTTGGGTGGAGCCAGAAACGGAAGCCGGGTTTGCCGATTTGGTGCGGTTTTGTGTGGATGCGGAAATCCCGTTATTTTTGATAGGCAGAGGGTCGAACTTGCTGGTGCGGGACGGGGGTTTTCGGGGGGTTGTCGCGCATTTGGAGAGGGGAGAGTTTTCGCAGATCGAAGTGCGGGGGGACGAGATTACGGCGGGGGTCGGGGTCCGGTTCAAGCAATTGTGCGCATTTGCCAAGAGTGCGGGGCTTTCCGGGTTTGAGTGGATGGAGGGGATTCCCGGGAGTTTGGGCGGAGGGTTGCGGATGAATGCAGGGGCGATGGGGTCGCAGACTTTTGACCAAGTGGTGCGGGTGCGGTGCTGCGATTCGGACGGCAATATTTTTAGCCGTCATCCCGAAGATTTAGAAATCGGGTATCGGGGCGTGGCTTCGTTCCAAAAGAACTATGCGCTTTCGGCGGTTTTGCGGGGGACACCGGCACCCGAAGAAAGCATCGGGAGGTTGATGGCGGAGAGCGAAGGGAAGAGGAAAGCCAGCCAGCCCATCGCGGCCAGCGCGGGGTGTGTTTTCAAAAATCCCGAGGGGATTGCGGCGGGGAAACTGATTGACGAGCTGGGGATGAAAGGGAAGAAAATAGGGGGGGCGAAGGTGTCCGAAATCCACGCGAATTTTATCGTCAACGAGGGCGGGGCGACGGCGGCAGATGTGCTGGCGTTGATTGGAGAAATTCGGAAAAAGGCGAGGGAAGAGCGGGGGATCGAACTGGAAACAGAAGTGCAAATCGTTGGAGACGAGGCGAAAAGAGAGGAAACAAAGAAATGACGGGATTTTTAGAAAACAAGGTTGTGACGGTGCTGAAAGGCGGGCCGGGGCGGGAGCGTGAGGTGTCGTTGCGCTCGGCGGCGGCGGTTGTGGCGGCGCTGGAATCGCTCAAAGCAAAAGTCCAAGAAGTCGATGTGCGGGGCGAGGATTTCGAGTTGCCGGAGGAGCTAGGGATCGCGTTTAATTTGTTGCACGGGACTTATGGAGAAGATGGTGGCGTGCAGTCGAAACTCGATGGCATGGGGGTTCCCTACACCGGAGAAAACGCGGAGGTCAGCAGGATGGCGTTTGACAAGATTTTGACCAAGGAGCGTTTTTTAGAGGAGGGTGTGCCGAGCGTGCCGTTCGAGGTTTTGGGGTCGAGGGGGCAGATGCCGACTTTTGCGTTGCCGTATGTCGTGAAGGCACCGCGGCAGGGGTCCAGCGTCGGCGTTCACATCGTCAAAACCGAAGAAGATTTGCAGCCCGCTTTGGACGATTGTTTTTCTTTGGATGACCGGGTGTTGGTCGAAAAATTTTTTAGGGGCAAGGAGTTGACCGTCGGGATTTTGGGCGGGGAAGTTTTGCCTGTTGTGGAGATTGAGCCGTGTGGGGGCTTTTACGATTACCAGCACAAATACACCAAGGGGGGATCCGAGTATTTTGTTCCCGCCCGGATTTCTGCCGAAGAGACGGCGAGGGTGCAGGATGCAGCTTTGCGGGCGTATCGCGCGCTCGGGCTTTCCGTGTATGCGCGAATCGATGTGATGCTTGCCGCTGATGGGGAGCTCAATGTCCTTGAAATCAACACGATACCCGGGATGACCGAGACTAGTTTGCTGCCGAAAGCCGCGGCGCACGCGGGGCTTTCTTTTGCGGGGCTTTGCGAAAAAATAGTCGAGCTGTCTTTGGGCAAGCAGGGTCGGTAAAAAAACGGGAGACCTCACGCGATGCAAAGAAACGAAAGAAACAAGAGGATTTCGCATTCCGACAAAAGGCGGAGAGATTTTGTCGGGAATGTGAAGAAGTTGCGGGCGACGACCTCGCGGTTGAGGTGGCGCGGTGCGGTGCGGTGGTCGTTTTTTCTCGTGTTCGCGGTTTTGTTTTCTGCGGGGGCGGTGTTTTCTTACGAGCGTTTGGCGGACAAGTTTTTTTACAGCAACCCCGATTACAATTTGCGGAAGATCGAAGTGGAGGGCGCGGATGTTTTGACGGCGGACGAGGTGGAGCTTTTGACCGGCAAGATTATCGGGACCAACTTGTTCCGGATTCATTTGGGGGTGTTGGAGGAAGAGTTCCGGAAGATTCCCGAGTTGACGAAGGTGTATTTGACGCGGGAGTTGCCTGATACGATCCGGGTGACGCTGGAGGCGAGAGTTCCCGTTGCGTGGGTGACGGACGAGGCAGAGGGGAAGATGGGAGCGCCCGAGTTTTTGGTGGATGATGATGTCGTGGTGTATAAGCCGCATCGGGTGCAGGCGGCGGATTACGCTTTGCCGGTGATTAGCGGGGCGCGGCTGGAGGCGATCGCGCGAGGAGATCTTTTGTTGAAAGAAGATTTGCGGGAGGCGTTGACGCTTTTGCAGACTTTGCGCTATACGCCCGAAAGCACTTTTGAAATACGGGGCATCGACATTTCCAAGGGATATTGCATGGAGGCGGTGGATTCCAAAAACATGAAAGTCCTTTTCGATATCGGCAATTATCCGGGGCAGCTAGCCAAGCTACAAAAGTTGCTTGCGCATTGCGGGGAGAGCGGTCGGGTTTTAGAGACGGTGAATTTGATTCCGAAGAGAAACACCCCTGTTCGTTTTGCGATGGCAAACCCGCCGCCGCCATCGAGGGGGGAAGCACCGAAAACCAAACGATAGCCTCCAGTCATTATGAAATGTCTCATCGAATTTGTCTTTTTGCCCCAGTGCTGTGTTGCCGGTCCGAAGGTGTTTTCTGCTGATAGCATCTTGGGCTTCCGTTTTGCCCTCAACCAAGAAGCCGATGTTCAGAGAGCTTTTTCACTTTTTACTAACCGCTAGTTATTCCATGCCAAAAGAATACATTCATGTTGGGTTGGAAATAGGGACGACGAAAGTTTGTGCCGTGGTGGTGGGAGTCGGCGTGGGAGCGGCGGGTGCAGCTTCGTCATTTCGGGTGCTTGGGGTGGGGGAAGTTCCTTCGCGAGGGGTTAGGAAAGGGGAGGTGACGGACATTGATTTGGTGAAGAGGTGTGTCCACGAGGCATTGGGTGACGCGGAAGAAAAGGCGAAGGTTGAAATCCATAATGTCGTGGTGTCTGTCACGGGGGCGCACATGCAGAGTTTGAATGCGATCGGGGAACTCGATTTGCCGTTTGAGGACAACGAGATTACTGAAATCCATGTGCAAGAGGTTGAGAACAAAGCCCATGAGTGCGGGATTCCGAGAGAAAACCGTGCGTTGCATACGGTTTTGCAGCATTATTATGTGGACGGGCAGGAGGGGGTAGAGAATCCGGTTGGAATGGTGGGAGGCAAGCTGGAGGGAGGGTTTCACATCATGCACGGGATTTCGACAAGGGTTGAGAACACGCTGCGTTGCGTGAAAGATTTGGAGGTAGATGTTGATGATGTCGTGGTGGCATCTCTGGCCTCGGCGCAAGCGGTTTTAGATCAGCATCAGAAAGATTTGGGGGTCTTGCTGTTGGATATTGGGGGCGGGGTGACTGATTACATTCTTTACAGGAATGGGGCGGTGCGTCATAGCGGGGTTTTGGCGGTAGGGGGAGACCATGTAACGAATGATTTGGCGATGGGGTTGAGGATTCCGACGGCGCGGGCCGAGAAGTTGAAATGTTCTGAAGCCAGTTGTCAATTGGAGGGAGTCAAGCCCGATGACACGATTGTTTTGAAGGCCGAAGGGACTTTTGCTGGAGGAGAAATTCAAAGGAAGGTGCTCAATTATATCACCCGATTGCGCGTGGAAGAGTTGTTTTGTCTGATTCGGAAAAAGATTGAGCCGGTTTGCCGGATGGATTTGATTGCTGGTGGCGTGGTTATTACGGGAGGGTGTTCTGCGCTTCAAGGCATCCAGGTGTTGGCGGAAGAAGTTTTTGGTGTTCCTGTGAAGCGTGTGGGGTCGGGTTCTAGCAGTCGGGCGCGGACATGGCACGATGATCCGAGGTATTCAACGGCGATTGGGGCGGCCCGGCATGCGCATTTGCTCGTGAACGATGGGCAGGATGGCGGGTTTTTCACAAAGATAAAGGATATTTTTTTCAAAGGATAAATTATGCTTTCTTACACGGCAGGAAGAAATGGAGACGGGATGGGGAAGAGGGCAGAAAAAATAAAAGTGGTTGCGGCGGGCAATGGGGGGATCAACATTCTCGACCGGATTGCCGTGGAGATCGGGGGTGGGGTGGATTGTATCGCGGTCAACACGGAGCAAAATTCCTTGGCTACTTCGGTGGCGACGCGAAAAATTTTGTGTGGTGGGAGTGCTGCTAGGGCGGGCGCGGGAGGGGATCCGAGGATCGGGCAAGCTGCGGTTGCTGAAAGTGCCGAAGAGTTGGAGAGCATTTTTGATGGGACGGATGCTTTGATTTTGCTTGGTGCGTTAGGGGGGGGGACATCGGGGAGGGTGCTCGCCCATCTTGCCCGGCGGGCGGCGGCGCGCGGGATCGCTTCGTTTGCTGTGGTGACATTGCCTTTGTCCTTCGAGGGAAAATCGAGGTCGGAATTAGCTTCTGCCGATTTGGAGGAAATCCGTGGTTTGGCGGGGATGTCGGTTGTTTTTCCGAATGATGGGATGGCGGAATTGGCGGATCCGGAAGCGCCTTTGTCCGAGTCGTTTTTTGCGTGTGATGTTTTGCTCGCGTCCGTCGTGCTTTCTTTGATTGGGATTTTTCATGGAAGCGGGCCGATGGATGTTTCGGCGGGGGAGGTGCTTTCGGCTTTGGCGGCACCGAAGAAGCAAACATTTTTTTCGCATTCGGTCGCGAAAGGCGGCAACCGTGCCAACGATGTGGTTGCGGGGGTTTTTCGCTCTCCTTTGGCGAGGGCTGGGTTGGCGCCAGGTGAAGTCAAACGCCTGCTGGTGCATGTGTCGGCGGGGCCGGAAATTTCTTTTTCAGAAGTCCAGGCGATTTTTGCTCAAGTGCGGGCGCAGACGCAAGGGGAAGTGGCTTTTTATTTGGGGATTTCTATTGGGCGGGGGAACCGGGAAGAAATTGGTTTGACTTTGATTGGGAGCGATCTCGGGTTGCCGCAGGCTGCGGTTGTGTCCAAGGCGGGCGACTCCGAGGGAGTGGTTGGTATAGAAAGCGGAAGGAGTTTGGGAGTTGCCGGAGAGAAAGGGGAGGAGGAAAAAGGAGAGAAAGGGGAGGGGATGTTGCCGGGGATGGATTTGCCGGAAGAGTCGATCGTCGCGCCTTTGCCGCGAGTTCAAAAAAAGGAAAAGCCGGTTAAGTTCCAGCAAACGATGCTGCCTTTGGTCGTGGAAGACCGGGGGCATTTTACCAAAACTTCGCCTACGATGGAAGACGGCGAGGATTTGGATGTCCCAACTTTCAGCCGCAAAAAAATCAACCTTAACGCCTGATCGTTTCTGGCGATTTTTTGATCGGAGGATTTTGGAAGCCCCCCTTTCGCATCAGGTAGGCTGAAATTATTTTCGTTTAGCGGCAGTCAAATACGGTTCGATTTGACGGACTAAATCGGCGAACCCTTTGAAGTTCACTTGCTGTTGACCGTCGCTCAGGGCTTCGGCAGGGTTGGGGTGGACTTCGATGATCAGGCCGTCTGCTCCGACGGAAATTGCTCCACAGCAGAGGGTTATGACCAAATCGGCCCGTCCGCATCCCTGGCTCGGATCTACGATTACCGGCAAGTGGCTTTCCCGTTTTGCGATTGCGACAGCGGCCAGATCGAGAGTGTTGCGAGTGTAAGTTTCAAAAGTTCGGATCCCGCGTTCGCAGAGTAGCACTTTCGGGTTTCCGTTTGCCAAAAGGTATTCGGAGGCTAGTAGCCATTCTTCGATTCGTTGGGACATTCCCCTTTTAAGCAAGACCGGCTTTTTTGCTTTGGCGCAGGCGATTAAAAGCTGGAAATTTTGGCAGTTTCTGGCGCCGACTTGTAAAATATCGGCGACCTCCGCGACCTTTTCCACATCGAACTCGCTCAAAACTTCCGTCACGATTTTCAGCCCGGTTTCCTTTTTTGCTTTGGCCAGCAAGCGCAATCCTTCGGGGCCTAGCCCTTGGAATTCGTAGGGTGAAGTGCGGGGTTTGTAGGCACCTCCCCGGAGGATCACTGCGCCAGAGTCCTTTACGGCAAAAGCGGTTTCGAGAAGTTGTTTTTCGCTCTCCACCGAGCACGGGCCTGCCATGAGCACGAATTTGGGACCACCGACGGCCACTCCGTCCACATCGACGATAGAGCCGGCTGGATGCGCTTCTCTGCTTGAAAGACGGTAGCGTTTTTGGACTCGCATCACCCGTTCGACTTGGGGGAACGCCAGCAACGACTCCAGCGTAGGCAGGGAGTTTTCGTCTCCGATAGCGGCGACCACCGTTTGGTTTTCTCCGTGGATCGGTGCAGGCGCATAGCCTAGCACTTCCACTTCGCGGATTACTTCATCGATTTCGTTGGCAGGAGCGTGAGGGCGGATAACTACGATCATAAAAGGACTGTATTTTTAGAGTAACGCTGAATCTCTGTTTCGGCAAGCTCCTGCGTAATTTTAAAAACGAAGAGAGAAGTTCAGAACTCCTGATGTCTGAGGAAAACAAATGAGATATGCGGGCGAGCAATGCGAAAAGGAGAAACCCTAAATCCGTGAAATAATCGGAGGAAAAAAGTTGCAACTCGTTGATTTTCAGCGTATAATGACGGTTTATTAACCATCAACCATCTCACCTGGGCTGCGCAAATCTTTTTCTGTAAAAGCAGCCGAGACTCTCACCGAAGGTCGCCGTTTCTCTATTTTTCGTTCGTTTTCAAATGGGATTCGAGCCAATCCAACCTGCGGGTTTGATTTTGCGACTTTTCTTCCTCCCAAAGTTTTTCGTAAACCTCAGTGTCCGTTTGCATTGCGCATAAAATGTATTTTTGCCAGATAAAATCGAAACGCTCTTCGTGCTTTCTGTCGCCCCCTAATTCGTAGGCTGTCTTTAATAATGCAAGTGCTTTTTCTGGATGCCCCAAAGCTAGACAGTTTT
>DYNR01000449.1 GCA_020720945.1 Chthoniobacter flavus
ACCTATTCTGACTCCTGAATTCTGCTTGGGAGGTTTTTTGGGGGAAGGAATCGGGTTGTAGAGTGTGTTTTTTTTGAGTAGGAGAGGGGAGATGGACGACAGCATCGCAGCGATTACTGAGGAGATTTGCGCTTTTCGAGATGCGCGGGAATGGAGGCAGTTTCACAATCCGAAGGAACTTGCCGTGGCGATCGTTGCCGAGGCGGGCGAGTTGCTCCAACATTTTGTGTGGCAGTCGCCGGAGCAATCCGAAGAGCGGGTGAGGGAGAGGCGGGAGGAACTAGCATCTGAGGTGGCGGATGTGGCGATGCTTCTTTTCGAGTTTGCCAGCAATAACGGGATCGAGCTTTCTGGGGCGATCCGCGCGAAACTTGCGAAAAACGAACGGCGCTATCCGGTGGAAAAAGCCAAAGCGTCCAACAAAAAATACAACGAGTTTTGACAGAAGAGCCGACAGGGGAGATTGCGCGGAAGCGGCGTCCGAGGTATCCGGGAAAAAACCCGCGCCGATTTGAGGATCGATACAAAGAGCTGGCTCCGGAAAAATATCCGGAGACGGTGGCGAAGGTTTTGGCGGGGGGGCGGACACCGGCGGGGTCGCATATCCCGATTTTGGTTTCCGAAGTGATCGGAGTTTTGCGTCCTTGTGCCGGGGAGGTTTGCGTTGATTGCACGCTCGGGTATGGGGGGCACGCAAAAGAGTTGTTGCCGTCGCTGTTGCCTGGGGGGCATTTGTTGGGGCTTGATGTGGATCCTATCGAGTTGCCGCGCACGGAGTTGCGTTTGAGGTCGGCGGGTTATGGAGAAGAGGTTTTCACGGTGAGGAGGAGCAATTTTGCCGGGTTGGGCGGGGCGTTGCGGTCGGCGGGTTTTGCGGGGGCGGATTGTATTTTGGCGGATTTGGGGGTGTCTTCCATGCAGATTGACAGTCCGGGGCGCGGGTTTTCTTTGAAAGCGGAGGGGCCGTTGGATATGCGGATGAACCCGGAGCGGGGAATTTCTGCAGGGCGTTTTTTGGCGAAAATTTCTTCTTCTGCGCTGGAATCGCTTTTGGTCGAAAACTCCGATGAGCCGAAAGCGAGGGAGCTTGGGCGGGCGTTGGCAGGGAAAGAGTTTGCGACTACGAGCGAGTTGGTCCACGCAGTGCGGAAGGAATTGGTGGGGGTGGAGACAGGCGAGCAAGAAAAAGCCGTGCGGCGGGTTTTCCAAACATTGCGCATCGCGGTCAACGAAGAGTTTTCCGCGTTGGAAGCTTTGTTGCGGCAGTTGCCGGATTGTTTGAATCCGGGGGGGCGGGTTGCGATTTTGACATTTCATTCCGGGGAAGACCGGAGGGTGAAGAAGGCGTTGCAGGCGGGGTATCGGAGCGGGGTTTATTCGGAAATTGCCAGGGATGTGATCCGTGCGGGAGCGGTGGAATGTCGGGATAACCCGCGGGCGACTTCGGCAAAATTGCGGTGGGCGGTGAGGGGATAGGGGAAGGGGAGGGGGGAATTGCAGATTGCAGAAGGCAGATTGCAGATTGGGGGAAAGAAGGATGAAAGCTGAAACTTGAAAGCTG
>DYNR01000157.1 GCA_020720945.1 Chthoniobacter flavus
AATACAGGCGAAGGAACCGCAGAGGAGCAGAGACACGGAGCGGGGGGAAGGAAGGGAAAAAAATGCTGTTATGCCGCTTGAGAAGAAACCGGAGCAAGATGCTCCGTCCACATTGCGGGATAAAGAGGGATATTTGCAAATCCTGATTCCCTAAGTCCGATAGGCAACTAGGGGGCGCGGTAGTGCTGGCTTAGGATGTGCAGTTCTTGGCTGTTTTGACGGGCTTGGAAAAGGTAGAGGCGCAGGTTGCCGCCGTGCTGCCGCCATTCGTAGCCGCCAAGGACGGTTTCGATGACATTGTCCGACTGTTTTTCCAAGACGACGGGGATGCCATTTTTGTATCGATGGTTGAGGATCTGTTTTGTCTGTTCAAAATGACGGCTGAAATCCGAGGCGTTCCAGTTTTTGTCGCCGAGCTGTAACTCCACTTCCCAGAGCATGTTATCTTCAAAGTGGAAGATCGTTTTCAGGAGGTTTTTTTGCGGGATGCCGCGGACGGTGACGCGTTCGCTTACGGCATCCTTATCGCGGGAGACGATTTGGAATTTGAATTTTTGGAGGATCAAAATCAAATCGTCAACGCCCAGTCCCCATCGGAGACCGAAGGGGGCGATGATCAGTTCTCCTTCTGGAGGTTCCTGTTGGGGTTGGGGGGGGAGCTCGGCGCGGACGGCGACGAGCGCCAAGAGCAGCAGCGCGAGGCTCCTGCGGCAAGGGTTCATCCGGCCAGCGTATTGAACTCCCGGATTTGGACGAGGGCGCGAGGGTCGAGGATGAGGCCGACCCTGCCGTCGCCCAAGATGGTTGCGCCTGCGAGCATCCTGTTATTTTTGAAGCTGTCGCCGAGGCTTTTGATGACGACTTCTTGTTGTCCGAGGAGGTCGTCCACGAGGATGCAGCGTTCTTCGTGGGCGGACTCGACGACGACGACCATGCTTTCGGTCGGGTCGGTGCTTCTCGGCGAGGAGCCGAAGACATCGTAAAGGCGGAGGAGGGGGCAGAGTTTTCCGCGGACATTGACCATTTCCCCTTTGCCGTGGACGGTAGAGATCATGCCACTGGTGGGGCGGAAGGATTCGCGGACGGAGAGGGTCGGGATGATGTAGCGCTGGTCGCTGATGGAAACGAGGAGGCCGTCGATGATGGCTAGAGTGAGCGGCAAGTAGATTTTGAAGGAAGTGCCTTGGCCTGGGGAGGAATCGATGTCGATTTTTCCGCGGAGGTGGCTGATGTTTCGTTTGACGACATCCATGCCGACACCGCGTCCGGAAAGGTCGGTGACTTTTTCGGCTGTGGAGAAGCCAGGGGCAAAAATGAGGTCGTAGATTTCTTTTTCCGAGAGGTGGGCATCTGGAGGGATGATGCCGCGTTCGACGGCTTTGGCGAAAACTTTATCGGGGCGGATGCCAGCGCCATCGTCCGAGATTTCGATAAGGATATTGCCGCCGACATGGGAGGCGGAGAGGCGGAGGGTTCCGACGGGGGATTTGCCGGCGGCTTTCCTGTCGGCGGGCATTTCGATTCCGTGGTCCACGGAATTGCGGACCATGTGGAGGAGGGGGTCGGCGAGTTCCTCGACGATGGTGCGATCCATTTCCGTGTCTTCGCCGTGCAAGATCAAGTCCACATTTTTTCCCGTGGGGCCCGCGATGTCCCGGACCAGGCGGTTCATTTTTTGGAAGGTGTTGCGGATGGGCATCATCCGCAGGGACATGGCGGTTTTTTGGAGTTCGTTGGTGATCCTGCCGAGCTGGGACATATTGCGGAGCAGGTTGCGGCTTTGGACCAGGCGGAGGTCGGGGTCTTGGGCGATGAGGGATTGCGCGATGACCAGTTCGCCGACGAGGTCCATGAGGGAATCGAACTTGCGGGTATCGACTTTGATCATGCCGCTTGCGGAAGCCGAGACTTTTTGACGCGATGCGTTTTTCGGTTCTTGGGCGGTTTTTTGTTCCGTTTTTTGAGAGGGAGCGGATTCCGCGGAAGGTGTTGTAGTGGAGGCAGATGAGAGGAAAGAAGAGGGTTTGGATTGCATCTGCACCGCATCGGAAAGGGCGGGGGTGGTGTCAGGGTTTGCGATGGTCGTCCGGACTTTGCCCGCCAGGTCTCTGCACGGGACGAAGATCGGGACGAGCGGTTGGCGGCCTGCCAACTGGTCTTGGGCGGTTGCCACAAATTCGCGGAAGACATCGGCACCGTCCAAGATGAGGGTGATGATATTTCCGTTTGGGTTGATGCGGCCTTCGCGGACGAGGTCGAGGAGGTTTTCCAGCTCGTGTGCGAGGCGGTTGACGGGGACGATATTCAAGAAGCCCGAGCCGCCTTTGATCGTGTGGAATGCGCGGAAAATGGAAGAGATCGTTTCGTGGTCGGAGGTATTTTCTTCGAGGAAGAGGACGCCTTGTTCGATGTTTTCCAAGTGCTCGTTCGCTTCGATGCAGAACTCTTTGAGGAGGTCGCCATCGGCGGCGATGTTCAGGGAAGTGGTTTCTTCAAAATCCAGGTCTTTGGAGGGGTAGGCGAGCTGGGAGATGTCGGCGACGGAGCTTTGGGTGGGGGAGGATTGCGTAGATTTGGTGCCTGTTTGCGGGGGGGAGAATTTGCGGGCGGGATCTTTTAGGAGGAGGGAAAGTTCGGCAGCCAAGAAGTTGAGGGCATCTAGGTGGGCCGAGGTGTAGGGAGTGCAGGAGAAGAGAAGGTCTTCGATGAAGGCTAGTGCGAACTGGGAGCAGGCGTTGAACTCTGCCATGTCCGGCTGCGCTACCGATTTCTCGACCAGAGAGTTAATCAAGTCGCGCAGAGGGAATTGCGAACGGTCGGTGCCTGGTTCGGAGAGGATGATTTCCGAGCTGATCTGGTCGATCCATCGTTGAATTTTCGCTAGGTCTTCTTGGTTCATAACGGGAAAATTTGAAAGGGCGGGAAGGTTTGGTTTTTTGGGAAAAGCATTTAGTGTGGAGGGTAGGGGAATTATCCCCGTTTGCAAGGCTAATCCTAAAAAAAGCGGGCTGGCTGCTTCAATTTTTGTAAGGTGTTGGTTTTGAATTGGTTGTGGAAGAGGTTTTCGGTGGCGGGAAGCGGCGGGCAAGGTTTTTTTTCCGTCGGTTCCGGGTTTTGGAAGTTCTTCGGATTCAGGTTAAAGGGAGGTGCTTTCGAGGAAAACTTTTTCGAGACTCTGTCGCGATTTGCGGATTTCCACGAGGTCGGTGTTTGAGGAATCGACGAGTTGGCGGATTTTTTCCAAGGTTGCGGGGTCGGCGTTTTTCAGGATGATTTCTGTTTGGTTTTCCACGGAGACCAGATTTTCTAGGGGTCCTTCTTTCACGAGGGTGCCGCGGTAGAGGATACCGATCCGGTCGCAGACTTCTTGCATTTGTTCGAGCAAATGCGAAGTGAGGATGACGGTGATGCCTTGTTTTTTGAAGTCCAAAATCAGGTCGCGCAACTGGCGTGAGCCCGCGGGGTCCACCCCGGCGGTCGGTTCGTCCAAAACGAGGAGACGGGGGGATTGGATGAGGGCTTGCGCGAGCCCGATCCGCTGGAGCATCCCTTTCGAAAAACTGCCGATGCGACGGTTTTTTGCGTAGGTCAGGCCGACTAGATCGAGGAGGTCGGCGATGCGATCCCCGAGTTTTTTGCCGCCCATCCCGCAGAGTTTTCCGTAGAAAAACAGCGTTTCGCGGGCGGTCAGAAATTTGTAAAAATAGGGGTTTTCTGGGAGGAAGCCGACTTTTTCTTTGCTTGCAAAGCTCTGGCTATCTTGGCCGAAAATTTCGGCGGTTCCTGTGGTTGGGCGGACTAAGCCCATCAAAATTTTAAGGGCGGTGGATTTGCCGGAACCGTTGGGGCCTAGCAGGCCATAGACTTGCCCGTTTGCGATTTCCAGCGAAAGGTTCTTGAGAGCCAAGACTTTTTCTCGGCGGAAAGGGATGGGAAAAGATTTTGAGAGGTTGCGGATGCGGACGGCGGGAGGGTTCATCGGATGATTTGGAATCCGCGGACGGAGGCGGGGGCTTGCGTCCATTCTTCCGAGGTTGAAGAGGTGATGTGGCTTGCCAGCGAGCTTTCGTTGATGGCGAGCAAAAAAGAGTCCACTTCGCTGGCATCGCCTTTGACGCAAAGTTCGACTCTGCCGTCGGGGAGGTTTGCCACCGTGCCGGCGACATCGAAGCCCGAAGCTAGGTCGCGGAGAGTCCAGCGGAAGCCGACCCCTTGGACTTTGCCCTCGTAAAAAACTTTTCTTGACACTTTCATGGTTGTAGGAAAAAGCGGGGAGGTTTTTGTTTTTGCGGAGGGGTGGAATCAGGGGCGAGTTTGCCCGTTGCCGCAGACCTGGTATTTGTAGGTGGTTAGTTCGGGTAGGGCGACAGGTCCGCGGGCGTGGAGTTTGTCCGTGCTGATTCCGATTTCTGCGCCGAAGCCAAATTCGCCGCCGTCGCTGAACCGGGTCGAGGCGTTCCAGTAAACGGTTGCCGAGTCCACTTGCTGGAGGAAAGAGGCGGCGGCATTTTCGTCCGAAGTCACGATTGCGTCGCTGTGGTGGGAGCCGTAGTGGTTGATGTGGGCGATGGCATCCTCCAAAGAACCGACGATGCGGACAGACAAGATCAGGGCCAGGTATTCCGTTGACCAATCTTGTTCCGTGGCGGGTATGACCTTTTCGTTCAAGAGGTTGCAGGTTTCTTCGTCCCCGCGTAGTTCCACGCCTGCGGCGGCGAGGAGTTCGCAGCAATGGGGGAGGAAGGAGGCGGCTATTGCGCGGTGGACGAGGAGGGTTTCGACGGCGTTGCAGACACCGGGGCGCTGGCACTTGCCGTTCAGGATGATTTGTTCTGCCATCGAAAAATCTGCGGCGGCATCGACGAAGACATGGCAAATGCCGTTGTAGTGTTTGATGACAGGCATCCGGGCTTCGGCGGTGACGCGTTCGATCAGAGATTCGCCGCCGCGGGGGATGATCACATCGATCCAGCGATTCATTTTGCACATCGCGCTGACCGCCTCGCGGTCGGTTGTAGGGACCAGTTGGACGGAGTGGGCGGGGAGGCCCGCTTTGCGTCCTGAGGATTGGAGGGTTTCTGCGATGCAAGTGTTTGAGTGAAAGGCTTCTGATCCTCCGCGCAAGATCACGGCGTTGCCTGTTTTGAGGCAGAGGATGGAGGCGTCGCTGGTCACATTTGGCCTCGATTCGTAGATGATGCCGATGACACCGATGGGGGTGCGGATTTTTTTGAAGTGGAGGCCGTTTGGGCGATCCCATTCCGAGAGGGATTCGCCGACGGGGTCGGGAAGGACGGCGACTTCGCGGATTCCAGAAGCGATTTTGGCAACGCCGGCAGCGTCGAGGCGGAGGCGGTCGATCATAGCGGGGGAGAGGCCTTTGGCTTCTGCGGCGGCGAGGTCTTTCGCGTTTTCCGACACGATTTTATCTGCGGCGTTTTCGATTCCTTCCGCCATTGCGTGGAGGATTGCGTTTTTGCGGGTCGAGCTTAGGGTTGCTAGCTTGTGGGCGGCGGCGCGGGCGCGGATGCCCATTTCTTCGAGAAGGGTTTCGAGGTCAGTCACAGGTGGTTTTTCTTTCTTTAGAGAGAGGTTTTTCG
>DYNR01000158.1 GCA_020720945.1 Chthoniobacter flavus
GTCGGTGTTGGACGGGGGAGATTGCGTGTAGGAACAAAGGTGTCCTGTGCCGGATCCGCGTCTTTTTTTGGCGAGAAAACTTCACCGGTTTTTTGCCATATCTCGTGATTTCCCGAGAAGAGAGTGCCTTTTTTGAAGTGTTGGCGGATGGTTTTTCGCAGGGCGAAGGGAGATGCGGAGGATTCGCTGATTTCTGTAACCAGTTCGCGGACACGGACATTCAGAGGGTCTAGCAATTGGTATCCGAGCAAGAGGTAGCCCTTGCCATTTTTTTTCTCGGGGGAAGGGACTTCGACGACCAGGAGTTTTGCCGAGCCGACATGGGAGATCCAAGCCGGAAAAGTCCCGGAGCGGACGACTTGTTTTTTCGGGTTTATTTCCTCGTAGAGGACCGTCATCCTGTCCGAAGAAGACGGGGCGACGGTCGCTCTGCGGAGGTTTCCCTCTGCGCTTTTCGCCTCCCAAACTCCCAAGAGCCAAGTGTTGACGGATTGGGAGGGCGGAGAGGGCGGGGAGTCCGAGAGACACCCGCCCAGAACCAAGGAGAGAACGACAGCAAGCAAAGGGAAGATACGAGGCATAAAGAAGGGATTCTTTTGTTCTAAATCCAAGTATCGCTGGGAATTACGCTACCTTTCGGGACAACGACGATGCCGTCGCGGATGTAGAACCCGTCGCCGTCGTAGTCCTGTGATTTGCCTTCGGGGGTGATGACGACGCGGTCGCCGATGCGGGCGTTTTTGTCGATGATCGCGCCGTTGATCACGCAACCTTCACCGATTCCGATGGAAGGGAGGCTGGGGTCTGGCGTGTAGTTTTCCCCGTCGTAGTAGTCTGCGCCCATCATGATGGTGTTGCGGACGACCGAGCCTTTTTTGATGACGCTCCGCAAGCCGATGACGCAGCGTTCGATCGTGCATTCTTCCAGCAAGCAGCCATCGGCGATGACGGCGCGGTCCACGCTGGCTTTGCGCACGATGCTGGCGGGAAGGAAGCGGGGGCGGGTGTAGATGGGCCGTCCGAGTTCGTAGAAGGAGTATTCGGGTTTCGGGTCGGTGAGGTTCAAGTTCGCATCGTAGAATGCGCGGATCGTTCCGATGTCTTCCCAGTAACCTTGGAAGATGTAGGCGAAAACGCGGTATTTTTCGATGGCGCTAGGGATGATGTTTTTTCCGAAATCCTCGAAGTTGTTGTCGAGGCATTCTTGGAGGACGGCGCGGTTGAAGACATAGATCCCCATGGAAGCTTGGTAGAGCTGTTCGCCGGGGGTTTTGCCGATTTGGGTCAAGAGGTCGGGAGGGATGACCAAAGAATCGAGGACGGCTTCGTCTTTGGGTTTTTCGACGAAACGGGTGATCCTGCGCTCGTCGTCGGTCTGCATGATGCCGAAGCTTTTCGCCGGTTCGCGCATGACGGGGATGGTGGCGATTGTCAGGTCCGCCTGCGTTTGGATGTGTTGGTGGAGCACATCGCGGTAGTCCATGCGGTAGAGTTGGTCGCCGCTGAGGATGACATAGTATTCGTAATTCTTTTCGAGGAAGTAGCGGAGGTTTTGGCGGACGGCGTCGGCGGTGCCTTGATACCAGTTCGAGTCCTCTGGAGTTTGTTGGGCTGCAAGGATTTCCACAAAGTTATTGCCGAAGTGGTCGAACTTGTAGCTCGCGTTGATGTGCTGGTGGAGGGAGGCGGTGTTGAACTGGGTGAGAACATAGATGCGGCGGATGTTCGAGTTCAAGCAGTTGCTGATCGGGATATCGACGAGTCGGTATTTGCCGCCGAGCGGGACTGCCGGTTTTGCGCGTTCTTTGGTGAGCGGGAAGAGGCGGGAGCCTGCGCCGCCACCCATGATGATGGCCAAGGATTTTTGTGCGGGAGAAAAAGGGCTGGAAGGTTTCATAGTTGGTGTATTATTGATAAGAAAACGGAATGCATCTTGAACAAAGAGCGCGCATTTGTCACGATACAAAAATCGAGAAATAGAAAGGAAGTCAGATTTATGTGTGGAATCGTCGGATATGTAGGTAAAGCGGAAGCCGTTCCCGTTTTGTTGGACGGGTTGAGGAGGTTGGAATACCGGGGTTACGACTCGGCGGGGTTGGTCATTTTGCGGGACGGCGAGTTGTTTCGCCGCAGGGCGGTGGGCCGCATCAAGAATCTGGCCAAGCTGTTGGAAGAGCAGCCGGTTGCCGGGCATTTGGGGATTTGCCACACGCGCTGGGCGACGCACGGCGGGGTGAGCGAGGCGAATGCGCACCCGCACTTGGACCGTTCGGGGGAGCTTGCGCTCGTGCACAACGGAGTCATTGAAAACTACCGGGATTTGCGCGAAGAGCTGATCGGGCACGGGTGCGAGTTTCGCTCGCAGACGGACACGGAAGTGCTGGCCATGCTGGTCGGGCGCGAGCTGGATTTGCGCGGGGAGACTCCGGTGACGAAAGAGCTTTTGCTCGGGGCGATGCGCAAGGCGTTGCGGAGGGTGCAAGGCACTTACGGGATCGGGGTGGTGCATCGCCAGCTTCCGGGAATGCTGTTTGGCGCGCGCCGCGGAAGCCCGTTAGTCCTGGGGATCGGCAAGGGGGAGCACTTCTTGGCGAGCGATGTTGCGGCGTTGGTAACTCACACGCGGGAAGTCGTTTATCTCAAAGATTACGAGATGGTGACGGCGTGGGAAGACGGTTTTGAAATTTCTTCGTTGGCCGGTGGAGGGTGCAGTTACGAAATCAATACCGTCGAGTTTGGGGCGGAGGAAGTCAGCAAAGGGAAGTATCCCCATTACATGTTGAAAGAGATTTTCGAGCAGCCCAACAGCTTGCGCGACACGATGCGTGGGAGGCTTTCGTCCGAAGAAGCCACGGCGATTTTGGGGGGGCTGAACATGAGCAACTCCGAGTTGCGTTCGGTCGAGAGGGTCGTCTTGTCCGGGTGCGGGACGGCGCATCACGCGGCGATGGTCGGAGAGTATCTGATCGAATCCATGGCGCAGTTGCCGACGGAGTGCGAGTTTGCCAGCGAGCTGCGTTACAGGAATGCGCCGATGCCCAAAGACACGCTGGTTTTTGTTATCAGCCAGAGCGGGGAGACGGCGGACACGCTGGCGGCGTTGCAGGAGTGCCGCCGCAAGGGGCACCGTTCGCTGGCGATTTGCAACAATGTCGCCAGCACGATTGCGAGGGAAAGCGACGGCGGCGTGTATATGCATGCGGGGCCGGAGATCGGGGTCGCTGCGACCAAGTCCTTCACCTCGCAAGTGCTCGTCCTCAATTTGATCGCGCTGTTGATCGGCAGGATCCACAATTTGTCCAGCATGCAGGGGCGGGAAATTTTGAAGGAGTTGGAGCAGTTGCCGGAGAAGGTCGAGAAGGTGTTGGCGACGGGTGACGCGATTGCCGCGCTCGCCCGTAAGTATGCTTCTTGCAAGAACTTCCTATTTCTCGGTAGGCAGGCGAATTACCCCGTTGCGCTGGAAGGCGCGCTCAAGCTGAAAGAAATTTCCTATTTGCCTGCGACGGGGCATCCGACGGCAGAACTCAAGCACGGGATTATCGCCCTGATCAACGAGGAAACCCCGTCTGTGGTGATTGCGCCCAGCGATGCGGTTTTCGATAAAAATTTGAGCAACATCGAAGAAATTCGTGCGCGCAAGGGGCCGGTGATTGCCGTTGGGACGGAAGGCAACCGGTCTCTCGAAGAAGTGGCGGACGATGTGATTTGGATACCCGAAGCCCCCGATTACTTGGTGCCGATTTTGGCTACGATTCCTTTGCAGCTTTTTGCGTATCATTTGGCGGTTTCGCTCGGGTGCGATGTCGATAAGCCGAGGAACTTGGCAAAGAGTGTCACGGTCGAGTAGAGCGGTGGGCATCTCACAAAACCGGTGATCCAAAAAGGGCAGATCAAGGAAATCATTCTCGGGGGAGGGCAGAAGTTTTTATCACCAGAGCGTCGGTTTGATGCGATCCTTTACTATTCCCTGAACCCGTGAGATAACTGCTGTGAATATCTGTAATCTATTGGGCTGCAAAGGTTTGGAAAAAACACGCAAAAGACCCAGAGGGTATTCCTTGGTTTTTCCCAACCCTTTTCGCTCCAATACCTTACAGTTCTTCTTTGCATTGATCTCACGGATTCAGGGATTCCGAGGAGCTTTTCGATGAGTGATAGAATCCGGGCGGTTGATTTATTTTGTGGTGGAGGCGGATTGTCGCAAGGGTTATTAAATGCAGGGGTAGAGATTGTTGCGGCGGTGGATAATTGGGATGCGGCGATTTCTTTTTACAGGAAAAACATTCGTGGTCATCCGGTTGAAAAGCTGGATTTATTGGACGGAGAAGGTGCTGCCGCCTATCTTCAGAAGTATGGTTTTGACATGATTGTCGGGGGGCCTCCGTGCCAGGATTTTTCTTCGGCGGGCAAGCGGGATGAGTCGGGAGGGAGGGCGAATCTTACGATTTCTTATGCGCAAATCATCGGGAGATTGCGTCCGAAATATTTTATCATGGAGAATGTAGAGCGGGCGCAAAAGACAAAGACTTTTGCTAGGGCTTTGGAGCTTTTTCGGGAGGCGGGGTATGGGACAACGGTAACAGTGTTAGATGCGTCGTTGTGCGGGGTGCCTCAAAAAAGGAAGAGGGTGGTTGTGTTTGGGATTCTTGGGGGGCATCACAACGCATTGATCCCCGCTATCCGCCAGAACCAGTCGGTATCTCCGATGACGATCCGCGATTGTTTTGGGGAAAGGTTTGGCATTCAGTATTACTATCGGCATCCGCGAAGTTATGCTAGGAGAGCGGTGTTTAGCATTGATGAACCGAGTCCGACGATTCGCGGGGTGAATCGTCCGGTACCCCAAGGGTATCCAGGGCATCCGGGAGATGCTGCTCCCGTTTCGGGGGATATACGCCCCCTCACGACAAAAGAGCGGAGCCTGCTCCAGACATTTCCAGAGGAATGGGATATTTCTGGCGGGAAATCAGAAACAGAGCAAATCATTGGGAATGCCGTTCCTGTTAAGTTAGGAGAATTCATCGGCAGATGTTTTTTGCAAACGGTGGATGGGGAGGAGGGGGGGAGTGTTTATCCGATGGATGATGCTGGGGAGTGGACTTTATTTGAGCAGCGAGGGCAATATTCTGCATGAAGAAAGAGAGGGTATTCCTTGGTTTTTTCCAAGCCCTTTCGCTCCAATGCCTTACAGATCTTCTTTGCATTGATCTCACGGGTTCAGGATTTCGTATTTTTTGATTGTTGCTTGGGGGGTTTGAAGGCAGGCTTTTTCTTGTTATGAAAAACAATCCATGCAAGCCGGTGTTTATGCTTTCTCTTTGTTCGGTCGTTGTTTGCTCGTGCCTTTCCGCTTGTGCGACCCCTGCCGTGCAAGATCTGCGGACGGGAGCGTTGGAGAATCGCCAAGGGCGGATGAACCAGAAAGCGGAGGGAGCAGCGGAGCGGCGGCAAATCCGGAGCGATAACATGGATGCTAGGACGAAGTCGTTGTTTGACTCTATGTGAGAAGTGGCCGATCGTGTTTGATCGCAAAAATAAGAGCAGGAATGCGGAGAGAATTTTGAAGCAGGGGAATTCGGGGCGAAACGGCTCTTT
>DYNR01000159.1 GCA_020720945.1 Chthoniobacter flavus
CAATCGTGGTCGTATCGGCTGACGGCGGGGGCGGATATGGGAGCCGCGGATTTTCGTTCGGTTTTGCCGGCGGCTTCGCTTGCGGCAGGGAAGGGGTCCTTGTTGCTTGGAGAATTTTATGCGGCGGTGCCGAACACCCGATCGACAGGAGCGAATGCAGGGGTCGGCAATCTTGGTCAGACAGCCGACACGATCCGGATTTCAGCGGACAACACCAATCGGGGGACGCGGTTTGAGGTCATCCGGACGGGGACCGGAGACATTGATGTCCATGCAGGACGCGATGTGCAATTGCGAAACACTTTTGCATCCATTTACACGGCAGGGGTAGCGTTGCCGGTAGCTACGAAGGTATTTGCTGCCGGGGATTTTGTTGTTCCAAAAATTCCTACTTCGGAGACGAGGCATCCGGGGCAAGGGAATCTCGGAGCCGTGCAACAGTTGACGCAGGCGCAGTGGTCATTGGCAGGCGGCGATGTATCGATTTCCGCGCAAGAAACCATCGGGCGTTACACGATGTTTGGTGGGGCGATGGTCGTGGATACTTCGCGTCAGTTGCCCAATCAGTGGTTGTATCGGAGGGGATATGTTGATGCTTCGACCGGTCTTTTTGCTAGCGATGGTGGGGTCGCTGGGGAGTCGCCGCCGAAGACTGTTACCGATACGGCACCATCGACGGCGTGGTGGATTGATTTCAGCAATTTCTTCCAAGGTGTTGGTGCGTTGGGCGGTGGGAATGTGGGATTGGAAGCAGGGGAAGACATCGTGAATATCGATGCGGTGGTGCCGACCAATGCGAGAATGGCGGGAGTCGATCCGCTGACCGGGGCGAATCTGGCACCGGATGCGGGGGCGTTGTTGGAGTTTGGGGGAGGCGATTTGTCGGTCCGGGCAGGCAACAACATCGACGGTGGGGTTTATTATGTAGAGAAAGGGCGAGGAGATTTGTATGCGGGAGGGGAAATCACGACCAATGCCGCGCGGTCTCCGTCGTTGGGGATTTTGACGAGAGCTGTGCCGACGACCGATTCCAATTCATGGATGCCGACGACGCTTTTTGTTGGGAAGTCTTCCTTCCAAGTCCGCGCTTTGAAAAATGTTTTGCTCGGGCCGGTCAGCAATCCGTTTTTATTGCCGCAGGGGATCAACAACCGGTTTTGGTATAAGACCGCCTTCAACACCTATTCGGAAGATGCCGGGGTGAATGTGGCATCGTATGGTGGTGGGGTGACGCACCGTTTTGCTGCGACGCTTTCGGGGTTTGGGGCACCGGTGTCGATGTTGGATGCGTGGATTTCTCGGCAGAATCTTTTTTCGGGGGGGAGCACGAGTGCGGCCTATTATCAGCCATGGTTGCGGTTGTCCGAGCTAGATACGGCGGCCTTCGGGAAAGTCTATTCGTTGGGGGCACCGAATCTGAGCAGCGCGGCATTTTCCGGGGACATCAACCTCGTCGGGAATTTGACGCTCTTCCCCTCGGCAAACGGGAATGTGGAGTTGCTCAGTTCGGGGAGTATTGTCGGGTTACAGCCTACAGGAGAGGGAGTTGTGAACGGGAAAGCTTTATCGATTTGGACGGCGGGAACGATCAATCTTTCCGATGCCGACCCCTCGGCATTCCCTTCCGTGACAGAGCCTTTGGCCTACCAGTCCTTTGTCGGAAGGAAGCTTTCGGCATCCCGCGAAAGCAAAAGCAAGTTTTATCAAGCCGTCGATTTGATGGTAAAAGAAACGGGGTCGATCAGCGGGTTGGCCAGTTCCATCGATGGCAAGAAGGCGCGGCATACCTCCGCGTTGCACAAGGAAGACACGACGCCATTGCGGCTGTATGCGGCGGGTGGGAGCATCACGGGTTTCACGCTTTATTCCCCCAAGATTTCCAAGATCGTGGCGGAAAAAGACATCACGGACATTTCCTTTTATCTGCAAAACCTGACAGCGTCCGATGTGTCGCTCGTCTCGGCGGGGAGGGATTTGATTCCCTACAACAAGAATGCCCCCGTCCGGACGCTGGCTTCCAATCTTGACAAAAAGAACACCATTGCCGATGCGAAGAAGCGGACGGCAAACGGGACTTTGAGCAATGTGTTGGCCGGGGATATCCAGATCAATGGGCCAGGGTTTTTGGAAGTCTTGGCAGGGCGAACGATCGATCTCGGGGTAGGGGCAAACTACGAAGACGGGACGGGGGTCGGGATCACCAGCATCGGGAACTACCGCAATCCCTTTTTGCCATTTCAAGGAGCTTCGTTGGTGGTGATGGCGGGAGTCAAAGGAAAGACGACGAATCCCGCTTTGGGGTTGTCGGAGAGCAACTTAGATTTTTCCTCGCTCACAAAATCCGGGGCGGTTGCATCCTCTTCCCTGCAGGGGATGAGCCAAGAAGCGGGTGCAGTGGTATCGGATGCGACGAAGAAAGAACTCGGTGCAATCGATGCGTTGCAGAGTTTCTTTGCCGCATTGCGGCAGGCTGCGACAGAATATGAAGAGGGTGGTTCCTACGCGACAGGCTATGCGGCCATCGAGAGTATTTTTGGGAAAACCACAGGGAACGGAGAAATTTTTACCCGTTCTAGAGACATACGGACGGCGACGGGGGGAGCCATTACGATTGCGGCGCCAACCGGTGGGCTCACGATGGCATCCGATATTTTCGGGAATCCGAATACGCCGCCAGGGATTGTAACCGAGTATGGGGGAGAGGTTTCCATTTTCACGAATGGGGATGTAGAGATTGGGCGCACGCGCATATTTACTTTGCGTGGTGGCGACATGACGATCTGGTCTTCCACGGGTGATATTGCGGCAGGTTCTTCGCCAAAGACCGTCGTGACTGCGCCGCCAACGCGGGTTGTTATTGATAGCACGAGCGGCGATGTTTCCACCGATTTGGGCGGCTTGGCGACGGGTGGTGGAATCGGTGTGTTAGCTTCGGTCAAAGGGGTGCCTGCGGCGAATGTGTATTTGATTGCGCCGGAAGGGACGGTCGATGCGGGGGATGCGGGGATTCAGGCGACGGGCAATATCAAGATTACGGCTGCGGCGGTATTGAATGCCGACAACATTGCTGCTGGAGGGACATCTACTGGGGTGCCGAGCGCGCCGACCGTAGCGGCACCGAATGTTGCGGGGCTTTCCGCGGGTGCAGGAAGCGGTGCGGCAGCAAATGCCGCCGCGTCTTCGGTTGCCGGCCAATCTTCCCAAAAATCCGCAGAAACCGAACAGGCACCCTCTTTGATTACGGTTACGGTGTTGGGTTACGGCGGCGGGGAAAGCGAGGAGGAGTGATCCGAAAGAAGACGGAGGCGAGATCGTTTTGGTTTTCGCAAAAAGTTGTATTAGAGTTGGTTATGGAATTTTTGCAAGGTTTATACGAAGCGTGATGCGGGTGTTTTGATCCGGCGGAAAGTCACGAAATCTTTACCTTAGCAAAGTTGTTTGTAGCGGATGGAAGGCTAATTTGCTCCCGTTTGATAAATCCGAAAACAGAATAAAACCTTCTTATTTCAAATAGCTATGAAACGAAAATACGCAACTCTCGCCGCCGCTTTGCTGGCTCTCGCAGTTCCCGAATCGCGCGCTCAGCTCACCCTGTTGAGCAACATCAATGCGAACCAGACGGGCGGATTCAGTGCCGGGGAAATCCCTGCTTTCGATCGGAACACGAACAGGCTCTTTGTCACCAGCTCTGGGTCGAGTGTCTATCGGGTCAACATTTTTGACATGCAAAACCCGACCAATATAACCGAGATCGGAACCGTCGATTTTTCGACGACATTCGGGACATCCGCCGATATGCTCGGTCTCAGCAGCGTGGCGGTGGATCCGCAGGGGCGGTTCGGAGCCGCTACGCTTATTCCGACGACGAACGCTACAGCCCTCGGTAAAATCGGTTTTTTCAACCTTTCAACTGGAGCGGTCATCGGGACTGCCAATGTCGGCTACCATCCAGACAGCCTGACATTTTCCTCTGATGGTTCCCGTTTGGTTGTCGTCAACGAAGGGGAGTTTAACCCCAGCGCAACGACCAACCCGACGGCAGCAAACGCACCGGGATCGATCTCCGTCTTCGATCTCTCAGGCATCCACTCGGGCAACTTGGCTTCCCTTCCGGCTTTGTCCGCGACGACCAAAGACTTCAGCTCATCCAACCTCGCGCCAGGCGTTTCCTTGTCAGGCATTCGCAACCCGAATGTCGCCGCCATCGGAACTAGCGGCGCATTCATCGCTGCCGTCCCGGATTTTACCAATCTGGCAAACCAAGACCACAATGCGATCGAACCCGAATACGCCACGATTTCGGGGAACAAAGTGCTGGTTTCCTTGCAAGACAACAACGGCGTCGGAGAATACGATTTGACCTCGAACCAGTGGACAAAAATCACGAGCCTCGGGACTATTACGCAGACCATCGATGCGACCGATACTGGCAGCAGCATTTCCATCACCCAGACCGTCAAAGGGATGCCGATGCCGGATACCGTTTCCTCGTATAGCGCCAACGGGAAAACCTACCTCGTCACCGCCAACGAAGGCGATGCCCGCGTGGACGACCGCGATGCCAGCCGCTTCGGGGACACTGGTGGCAACGATAGCATGAACACGATTTTGGATAGCAACTACCCGTCCGGCGCATCTGGAAGCAGGGCCAACGCAGAGCTGGGTCGCTTGAATGTTTCCCGCATTGATGGCGACACGGATGCGGACGGAAAAATCGATGACATCCGCATGTTTGGGACCCGGAGTTTTTCGATTTGGGAGGTCACGGACGGCGGGCTTTCCCTTGCCTACGATTCAGATTCGTTTTTTGAAACCTACATTGCGGCAAACGATACAGCCGGGTGGCTCGATTCTCGCAGCGATGACAAAGGGCCAGAGCCTGAAGGTTTGACTCTCGGGAGCATCGACGGGCGCACTTACGCGTTCATCAGCATGGAACGGAACAATGGCATTTTTATGTTTGATGTCACCGACCCCGAATCCGCCTCTTTCTTCGGTTACACTCGGACGCAAGACGGTGCAAACACTCCGCTCCGACCGGAAGGGATGGCGTTCATTTCCTCCGCAAACAGCCCGAATGGGCAAAACCTTTTGGTTGTGGGTTTTGAAGGGGACGGCACGAGCGGCGAACGGGTCGGAGTTTACTCTGTTGTCCCGGAACCATCTACGAGCGCTCTCCTGTTTGTATCTGCCATTTTTGTGGCAGCATACCGCAGTCGGAACCAGAAAAAACGCAGGTGACGCATTCAAACCCTCGCGTGATTTTTTAAAAAACACGGAGAGCCAGGTTGCTTCGGGGCCTTTTTTCTTGAGTCCAAAAGTACTCTGGAGTGTGGGGATTTACCGTTGTTCTGGACGAGGGAAGTCATTCCCTCGTCCAATGAACGAAAGAAGTTTTTTGTTGCGGGAGCGTTGACGGGAGGGGAGGGGAGGGGATTTTACGGGCGACACAATGGTGATACAGGGCGATGCATTCGGCTGATTCTGATCGCTCTTTTGGTGGAGGAAAGGAACGCGATCTGCGTTTTTTCTTTTCAACTTCCCGATGGTTCTTTTAGGGTGAACGGAGA
>DYNR01000450.1 GCA_020720945.1 Chthoniobacter flavus
CTAGACTTCCCTTTTCTCTTCCCCACTTTTTCCTTTTTACTTTTTCCTTTTTACTTTCCCCCAAATACCACCAACCCGCCCCACTTCTCCTCGACCGATTTTGAAAGACCGGCAACCCTGCCCAAATCCTCGAAAGAACGGAAGGGGCGCGCCGCCACGATTTTTGCGGCGAGCACGGGCCCGACCCCCGGAAGTTTCTCAAGCTCTTTCGGGCTGGCAGCATTGAGGTCGATCGCAGTTCCACCACCCGCTCCCCCATCCCCAAACATCTCTCGCAAACGGCGGGACTCCTCCCTTTCCATCGCCCGCAACCTGGCGAATTTTTCCGGGTTCGACTCCCCCCATATCCCCTGCCTGCCCAGCATCGCCCCGGCTTCTAAATCGGAAATATACGCGGAATACTCCGCCGCGCCCGTCCCGTCGGGCATCGCCCTAGCCACGCCTTTTGCCCTCGCAAGCCCCTCTCCCACTAGAACTTCCGCCAAATCCCTCCCATCGGAAAGCGTCACCGCCGCGTAAATGCGAGGCGTGCTGGAACGCCCCGGTGCCGTGGCAAACGCCGTGTGCAAAACAAACGGTTTCCCCAAAAGCTTCTCGGTTTCGGCACTCGCCTTGCCCCCGTATTCGATCAGCTTTTTCGGCGAATCCACCCCGAAATACCGCGCCTGTTCCAAAACCCTCTTCCGGTCGCTATCGGTATCGGCCGCAGTCTCCGCAGCATCCGCGTAATACAGCCTCACCAGCCGCCGCTCCACCTTCCCATCTCTCTCAAACTCCACAAAAAAACTGTCGCCGTCGCGGGCCTCTCCGACCACTAACCTCGCCCCATCAAAGCGAAACCACGGCGCGGCAGGCGCCCCGCACAGCTCCCCAGAAAAACCGGACAACACGGCGACCAACAACAACGCCCCCCGCAACATTTTTCTCATCGTTTCCCGGTTTCCTCAGGCTTTCAGTTTTTCCAAAAATCGTCCGGCATCTCTGCCACCACCCGCATCGTGGGATTGATCCCCCCCAAAATTTGCTGCCAAATTTCCTTCGGCGCAGCCGACTCGAGCACTTCCTTTTGCGGCGGCAAAACAATCCACGAATTCTGGTCGATCTCCCTCTCCAACTGGCCGGGCGACCACCCCGCGTGTCCCACGAACATCCGCAAACTCCCGAACCATTCCCCAGGAATATCGGAAACCATACTCCCGACCGTAAACTTCCGGACATCCAAGGAATCGCCCCCCCCGCTCCGCACGCCGAGCAAAACCGGTTGCTCCGCCCCCACCGGCCCCCCGTAATAAAGCGGCACGCCAGACAACACCCCTTCGGCAACTTGTGGGACAACCTGCCCCACCGTCAACCCCATCGGACGATTGATGACAAAACCGAGCGAACCCTCCTGCGTGGAATGGTGCATGAGCAACACTACGGTTTTGCGAAAAAACGGATCCACCAAATTCGGTGTCGCTATCAGCAAAAGCCCGCTGAGGTTGTCGTGCTTGAAATCGGCGTCGCTCATCATACCGCCTACACTATCCTTCTTCCCCT
>DYNR01000451.1 GCA_020720945.1 Chthoniobacter flavus
CTTTCGCTCCAATGCCTTACAGAGCTTCTTTGCATTTATCTCACGGATTCAGGCTGAACTCAAAGAACGGATTTTGCGAGGGATTGCAGAAATCAATTCTGCGCCGGTCGTCCATCGCTGGAAAAAATTCGATATAACGCTTTCGGAAGTGTAAATGTTTAATTGAAACGAACTGCTAGTTTGCGGGGGAGGGGGCATTGTGCGTGCGGTGGAAAAGAAGGATGAGGAAAAAGAAAAAAATTGACATGAAAGCAAAAAAGGTTGAGATTTTGAGCGCCGTTTATCGGAAGCTTTGACGGAAAAAATCAGCTTCCGGAAGAACCTCTCCGCATTGCGGGGACGATTGAGCAAACTCAACTCTACTTTCTATCATGAACAAAAAACCCACCGTTTCCCGTTTCCTCAAGGCGGCTTCGCAAGCCCGCCCGAAGGCAACTGCTCCGGCATTGTTACCCGCTGATGGGTTGCTTATTGACCTGCGCACTCTGATCACACAGGCGCGGGAGCAGGTGGCGCGAACGGTCAACACAGGGCTGACTCTGCTCTACTGGCACATTGGCAATCGCATCCGGCGGGACTTGCTGAAGGAGAAGCGGGCGGGCTATGGGGAGAAGATTGTGCAGGCGGTGTCTGCACAATTGATGGCGGAATTTGGGCGAGGCTACTCGATGCGAAACTTGTTTCAGATGGTGCGATTTGCCGAAGTCTTCCCTGATTTGCAAATTGTGCAGGCAGTGCCTGCACAATTGAGCTGGACTCATCTGGTCGAAATTATTCGCATCGACGACTCGCTCAAACGCGACTTCTACACCGAGATGTGTCGCGTTGAAAAGTGGAGCACCCGCACGCTAGAAAAGAAAATCGGCTCCATGCTTTTTGAACGCACCGCCCTTTCCAAAAAGCCGGCAGCACTCGCCGAACAGGAACTCAAGGCTCTGCGGGAGGAGGATAAACTAACGCCCGATATGGTTTTCCGCGATCCCTATTTTCTCGACTTTCTGGGGCTGAAAGACACTTACGCCGAGAAGGACATCGAGGCGGCGATCCTTCGCGAAATGGAATCTTTCATTTTGGAACTCGGCGTGGGCTTTGCCTTCCTCGAACGCCAGAAGCGCATCACGGTGGATGGCGTGGATCACTATCTTGACCTGCTCTTCTACCACCGGAATCTGCGGCGGTTGGTGGCGGTGGAGCTGAAATTGGAGAACTTCAAACCCGGCGACAAAGGGCAGATGGAACTCTACCTTGGCTGGCTCGATCGTTACGAGCGCAAGGAGGGAGAGGAGTCGCCCATCGGCCTCATCCTCTGCGCCGGAAAGAGGCAGGAAACAGTGGAACTACTGAACCTCGGACGGAGTGGCATCCAAGTATCCTCTTACTGGACAGAGGCACTGCCCAAGGCAGAGATGGAACGCAAATTGCACGAAGCGGTGTTCCTCGCCCGTGCCCGGCTGAAACCCCAGACTGCAATCCCATGACCCCCGAAGCTCTGCAACTCCAGATCGCCTTGGGCGAAGATAGCAAACACCAGTTCA
>DYNR01000160.1 GCA_020720945.1 Chthoniobacter flavus
TTCTTTGCATTTATCTCACGGATTCAGGTAAAAGCATACATATCAATGATTTCTAAGTTTTCCGACTCGGCGATAGCGAGAGCGATTGCGTTGAACCTCCGAACATCGGCTTCCCTGCGTCTTTTACCGGTTTCATTTTTTTCTGGGTTCATGTGAACTTCGTCGAGGATTGGGGTGGTCGTGAGCCAAGCGACTTTTTCCGCCACTTTTTTTGCCGATTCGAAAATCGCGAGGAGGTTTTCTTTGTAGGCTTCTGGGGAGGTTCGGGTGGAATCGTCTTTGTTTAGGTTGATGTCGGCGAGATCGGAATTGATTAAAATCAGGGCGATGGGTTCGGGGTTCGTTTCCGCATACTTCGACAAGAATTTTTTTAGGTCATCGGAAGTTCTGCCTCCGATGACAGTACCCTTTCCTTGCGCCGGTTCCAAAGTGAAGGATTTTTTGTCGCCTTTGAGCAGTTCGATGTTTTTTCCGAGGGAGCTTTCGGCAGTGCGGGTCGCAGTTCCGATGTAGATCGTATCGCCGAAGAGAGCGACTTTAGCGGGTTTTTCTTCGGGGGCGGGAGGCGTTTGTGTTTCTTTAGGAACTTGTGGATATGTCGTTTGGGTTTCTTGCGAGAACAGAGAGGAAGGGGTGGAGAGGAAGAGGGAGGTTGCGAGGGCGAGCAGGGCAAGGTTTTTTTTCGAGGAGGGTGTTTTCATCGGTGGTTGGGTTAAGAATGAGGGATTCAGGTTGGAGGGAAAGGAAGGGAAAGGAAGGGGGCGGAAGGGGGCGGAAGGGGGCGGAAGGGATTTTTTGTGGCGGGCGAGAGCGTAAAAAATTTCGTGTTTTCCAGTTTTGAGCGGTTGCAATCGCTGGGAGGTTTGCGCATACTCCACGCCACAAAACCATGCCGAAAGACTCAACACTTCACAAGATATTGCTCATAGGTTCTGGACCGATCGTGATTGGTCAAGGGTGCGAATTTGACTATTCTGGAGTCCAGGCCTGCAAGGCGCTGGCGGAAGAGGGCTACCAAGTCGTGCTGATCAATTCCAATCCCGCGACGATCATGACCGACCCCGAGTTTGCTGACCGGACTTACATTGAGCCGATCACGCCGGAGATGGTGGAGAAGGTGATCGCAAGGGAAAAACCCGATGCGCTGCTGCCGACGCTGGGGGGGCAGACGGCATTGAATTGCGCGATGGAGTTAGTGCGCTCTGGGGTGTTAGAAAAATACGGGGTCCGTTTGATCGGTGCGAATGCGGAGGCGATCGAGAGGGGCGAAGACCGCCAGATTTTCAAGGACATCATGATCGAGATCGGGCTGGATGTGGCGGTGTCTGGCGTGGCGCATTCCCTTGAGGAAGCGCGGGTTATCGCCGAACAGATCGGGCGGTTTCCGCTGATTATCCGCCCCGCATACACGCTGGGAGGTGCGGGGGGAGGGATCGCATACAACCGCGAAGAACTCGAAGAGATCGTCGCGCGGGGGCTAGACCTTTCGCCCGTGAGCGAGGTGTTGGTGGAGGAGTCGTTGCTCGGTTGGAAAGAGTTTGAGATGGAGGTCATGCGCGACCGCGCCGATAATTGCGTGGTGATTTGTTCGATTGAAAATTTGGATCCGATGGGGGTTCACACGGGGGATTCCATCACGGTGGCACCGATTCAAACTCTCACGGACAAGGAGTATCAGGCGATGCGGGACGCTTCGTTTGCGGTGATCCGCGCCATCGGGGTCGAAACGGGAGGCTCCAATATCCAGTTTGCGGTGGATCCGAAGACCGGGCGCATGGTGGTCATCGAGATGAATCCGCGCGTTTCCCGTTCGTCTGCGCTGGCATCGAAAGCGACGGGTTTTCCGATAGCCAAGATCGCGGCGAAGTTGGCGGTTGGCTACACGCTGGACGAGTTGCGCAACGACATCACGAGGGAGACACCGGCGTGTTTTGAACCGACGATCGATTATGTGGTGACGAAAATACCGAGGTTCACATTCGAGAAATTCCCGCAGGCGGATCCCACATTGACGACCCAGATGAAGAGCGTTGGCGAGGCGATGGCCATCGGCAGGTCGTTCAAGGAATCGTTGCAAAAGGCGTTGCGTTCTTTGGAAACCGGGCGGGCAGGGCTGGGGGCAGACGGAAAAGACCGGCTTCCCGAGACGGCGGGCGGGGAAGTCGATATCGCATTGATCGAGAAGAACTTACGGATACCGAATGCCCAGCGGATTTTTTATCTCCGTTTTGCGTTTTTGGTCGGGTTGAGCGAAGAAAGGATTTACGAGTTGACGGGGATCGACCCGTGGTTTTTGGCGCACATCCGGCTCATTGTCGAGGAGGAGGGGGTGCTTTCTGGCAAGTCGTTGAAAGAGATTGACTTGCGTGGTTCTAAAAAAATGGGTTTTTCCGACCGGCAGCTCGCGTGGCTTTCTGGGACGACGGAAGATGCGGTGCGTGCGGCTAGGAAAAATGCGGGGGTTGTGCCCGCTTACCGCCTCGTCGATACTTGTGCGGCGGAGTTTGAGGCTTACACCCCGTATTATTACAGCAGCTACGGGGACGAGGACGAGACGCGCAAGGGCGACCGCAAAAAGATCATGATTTTGGGAGGCGGGCCCAACCGGATCGGGCAGGGAATCGAGTTCGATTACTGCTGCGTCCACGCGTCTTTTGCGCTCAAGGAAGAAGGGTTTGAAACCATCATGGTCAACTCCAACCCCGAAACGGTTTCGACGGATTACGACACCAGCGACAAGCTTTATTTCGAACCGCTGACGCTTGAGGATGTGCTGAACATTTACGAGAGGGAGCAGTGCGATGCCGCTATCGTGCAGTTTGGCGGGCAGACCCCGCTCAACTTGGCGGCGGCGTTGCAGAAGCACGGGGTGAAAATCATCGGGACGCAGCCCGAGAGCATCGAGATGGCGGAAGACCGGAAGTTTTTTAACGAGATGATCGTCCGTTTGGGGCTCAAGCAAGCGCCGGGGGCGACGGCGGTCAACGAGGGGGAGGCGGTGGCAGTCGCGGCGAAGATCGGCTATCCCGTGCTGGTGCGCCCCAGTTTTGTTTTGGGTGGGCGGGCGATGGAAATCGTTTATTCCGAGGAAGATCTGCGCCGCTATATCCGCCATGCGGCGGAGGCGAGCCCGGAGCGTCCGATTTTGGTGGACAGGTATTTGGAGGATGCGGCGGAGGTTGATGTGGATTGCGTGTCCGATGGGAAGAGGGTTGTCATCGGCGGCGTGATGGAGCATATCGAGCAGGCGGGGATTCACAGTGGGGATAGTGCGTGCGTCATTCCCTCGTTTTCTTTGTCTGCCAGTGCGGTGGAAAAAATCAAGTCGGCGACGCGGGCGATGGCGGTTGAATTGAAGGTTTGCGGTTTGATGAATGTGCAGTTTGCGGTGAAGGACGACGAGGTTTATGTGATCGAAGTCAACCCGAGGGCATCGCGCACGGTCCCGTTTGTCAGCAAGGCAATCGGGGTTCCTTTGGCGAAGATCGCGGCGAAGGTAATGGCAGGCAAGTCGTTGGAAGAGTTGGGGTTTGTCGAAGAGATTATCCCTCCGCACTACTCGGTCAAAGAAGCCGTGTTCCCGTTCATCAAGTTTCCCGGGACCGACATATCGCTCGGGCCGGAGATGAAGTCCACCGGAGAAGTCATGGGGATCGACGCGGATCTTGGGCACGCTTATGCCAAAGCGCAGATGAGCGCGCAGCCCGCGTTGCCGGAGTCCGGGAATGTTTTCATCAGCGTGAAAGATGCGGACAAGCCGGCGGTGTTGGGGATTGCAAAAGAGTTTGCGGCGTTGGGGTTTGCGTTGTATGCGACCGAGGGGACGATGCGGGCGTTGGCGGAGGAAGGTCTGGAGGCCAAGAAAGTTCACCGCATCGGCGAGGGGCGCCCCAATGTGCTCGACATGATCAAAAACGGGGAGATCCACTTTATCGTTAATACTCCCACGGGGCTGCAACCGCGCAGGGACGAAGTGGTGATCCGCAGCGCGGCGGTGGCGCAGAGGATCGCTACGATGACCACTTTGCGGGCGGCTCGCGCCAGCGTTTTGGCGATTCGTGCCATGAAGGAAAAAGAAATCGGGGTCAAGAGCTTGCAGGAATACCACCAGTGATGGGGCGGGCGAATGCCTTTTTTTGAAAATCAAATAACACAAAGAACAACAGAGACTTATACAGCAATGAGCGCAAAACCTATATCCGATTTTATCGACCACCATTTCCGTCATTTCAACGCGGCGACCGTCAAGGATGCGGCGGACGCATACATCCGGCACTTGGACGGAGGCGGGACGATGCTGGTGACTTTGGCGGGGGCGATGAGCACGGCGGAGTTGGGGCTTTCTTTGGCGGAGATGATTCGCCAAGACAAAGTTGGCGGGATTGTTTGCACCGGGGCGAATTTGGAGGAAGATGTTTTCAACCTCGTCGCGCACGATTTTTACGAGAGGATTCCGAATTACAGGGATTTGACGCCCGCTGACGAGAAGGCGCTTTTGGATCGTCACATGAACCGGGTGACCGATACTTGCATCCCCGAGATGGAAGCCATGCGGCGGATCGAAAATGAGATTCTCAAGGAGTGGATGGCGGCGGATGAGGCGGGGCAGAGCTTTTTCCCCCACGAGTTTTTCTGGAAGATCATTGATTCCCCGGCGTTGCAGGCGAGCTATCAGATCGACCCGAAAAATAGCTGGTTGTTGGCGGCCAAGCAAAAGAACATTCCGATGTTTGTTCCTGGCTGGGAAGATTCGACTTTAGGGAATATGTATGCGGCGCATTGCATGGAAGGCGATGTGAAGAATGTTCACACCGTCAAGACGGGCATCCAGTATATGATTTCTTTGGCGGGGTGGTATGTGCCGACGAGCGAGAAGCATTCCATCGGGTTTTTCCAGATTGGCGGGGGGATCGCGGGCGATTTTCCGATTTGTGTCGTGCCGATGCTGCACCAAGATTTGCGCAAGGAAGAAGTGCCGCTTTGGGGGTATTTTTGCCAGATCAGCGATTCGACGACCAGTTACGGTTCGTATTCTGGGGCGGTGCCAAACGAAAAAATCACTTGGGGCAAACTCGGCGAAACGACGCCGAAGTTCGTGATCGAGTCCGATGCGACGATCGTTGCCCCGTTGATTTTTGCGAAAGTTCTCGGCTGGTAATCCGGATAGGCTTTCGCTTCCAGTTTGAGTTTTCGGAGGTTGGGGCAAGGGGAAGTTCCTTTCGCTTGAGTTCCGCAGTTGTTTTTTTGCATAAGCAGTTGATAATCAACGCTAACAGAAAATAACCGCGGAATTAGTGTCCAGCCAAGATTGAAATGTCGCCTCGAAATTGTCTTTTTGCTCCATGTCAGCCCGAAGGTGTTATCAACCGATAGTGCCTTGGGCTTCCGCCTTACCCTGAACCAAAAATTCGGCGTTCCAAGTGGCCTTTCAATCTTGAACGGACGCTTGGAAAGGGTTTCGGTAAGTCCTGTCAGCGTCTTGCTTGCTTTGCCAAACCATTTGTTGCCTCGGCTTTTTCCAGAAAATAACCTGAATCAG
>DYNR01000161.1 GCA_020720945.1 Chthoniobacter flavus
CCATCGGAGCTCACCCTAAAAAAACAAATGCGCCACCTCCTGCCCATCTTTTTTTTGTTCGCCGTTTTCTCCGGTCTCCACGGGTTCGACGGAACGCTCGTCCGCTCTCTCCCTTTTTCGGAACCGATGCGGGCACTCGCGGCAAATGGCTCCACCTATGTCGCCGTCGGTGCAGCCGGCGCAATCTACTCCTCGACCGATGGCACTTCTTGGACTCGCCGCGAAACAGCTTCCCGCGAAGAACTGACTGCCGCCTGCTGGACAGGCTCCCTCTTTTTGGCAGCAGGAGCTAATGGCACTATCCTGACAAGCCCAGATGGCACTTCTTGGACCAGCCGCACCAGCGGCACGACCACCCTCCATTTCGCAGCCGCCTCCTCCGGCAATAGCACTCTGCTGGCTCTGGGCGATGCGGGCAAAATCTACCGCTCGACCAACAGCGGCAGCTCTTGGACCGCCGCCGCATTGCCGGCTCCTGATACCGACCGCATCACTTCCGCCGCTTCCGCCGCTTACGGCTCTTCCGGTCCGTTCGTCGCCGTCACAGAAGAAGGGCGGATCTATACTTCTACCGATGCCGCGACTTGGACGCGCCAAACCTCCCCTGCGACCGGTGCCTTATCTTCCGTAACTTACTCTGGCTCCCAGTTTATCGCAGCCGGTGCCGGAGGAGAAATCTTTACTTCACCAAACGGAACTTCTTGGACCAGCCGCCGCACAAACTCGTTCGAACGCCTCCACTCCGTGGCCCCAACCCCCAGCGGATTCGTCGCCGCTGGCACCAACGGCACCGTCTTGCACTCTTCCGACGGCATCTCTTGGACCTCTGCAACAATCGCTACCTCTCCCCGCCTCCGCTCTGTCGTCTCTGGACCCGCCGGACTTCTCGCTCTTTCCGATGATGGCCGCCTCTGGTCTTCCTCCGATGCCGCCGCTTGGTCTCCCCTTTCGTCAGGCCAAGGTGCAAACCTATACGCCGTGACAGCCGCCCCCTCTGGCCCGTTCGTCGCCGTGGGCCAAACGGGGATGATCCTCTCCTCTTCGGATGCTGGAACAACTTGGACGCCAAGGACTTCCTCATCATCCTCAGATCTGGAAGATGTAGCCTATGGAGCCAGCCTTTTTGTCGCTGTCGGCGCCGAAGGCACTATCCTGAGTTCCCCAGATGGAATCAACTGGACCTCTGTCACCTCGGGACGGACGGAACGACTCACCGCGATAACCTACGCGGATAACAAGTTTGTCGCTGTCGGAAAAAACGGTGTCTCCCTCCGCTCCACGGACGGCTCTTCTTGGACCTCCTCGCCTATCGCTTCCTCTTCGGATGACTTCTCGGGCGTGGCCTTCGGAAACGGCACTTGGGTAGCCATAGGTCAATGGGGACAAATCGCAACTTCTTCCGACGCTTCGGCATGGACTCTCCTCCCCTCTTCCGCTTCGGAAAAAGAACGCTGGTTTGACCTTACTGGAATCGCCTACTTCGGCGGAAAATTTTTTGCATCAACGAAATATTCGACCTTCTTTTCCTCTCCGGATGGCCAGACTTGGACGAAAGGCTCGCAGGCGATGACTCCGGGCAAAGACTTTTGGTCGGCCTGCTCGCTGGATAACCAAATCGCCTTGCTCGGAGATGAAGGAATGATCCAAACTTCCGCAGACGGATCCTCCTGGGTGACTTCATCGAGACAAACCGGTTCGCGCCTCCACGATGGCACCTACGCCCAAGGCTCGATCGTCCTAGTCGGAGACAACGGCACGATCCTCCAAATTCCTGCTCCTCATATCGATTCCATTTCTTCGGGTAGCGTGATCGCACCCGGCGACTACGCCTTGCTCGCAGTCACCGCATCGGGCGATGCCCCTGTCTCTTTCCAATGGTTTGCAGGCACTTCCGGCGATTCTTCTTCCCCGATCTCCGGCGCGACAGCTTCGACCTACCAAACCCCGGCTTTGACCGCCACTCAGTCTTACTGGGTTCGCGTCACGGGCGCCTCGGGCAATACAATCGCAAGCGGCACCGTGACGGTCACGGTGCGCGGCATCGGCACCCACCCGCAAACAACCTCTACCCCACCAGGAACTCCTGGCACACTTTCCGTAGATGCAGGTGGTTCGGGCACTTTGACCTACCAATGGTATCGGGGTGTCTCCGGCGATACTTCTTCCCCTGTCTCGGGAGCGACGGCTTCTACTTTGACGACGGATCCCGGTTCTTCCGGTGCCTCCTACTGGGTCCGCATCACGGATTCCCAAGGGAGCTTCGATAGCAATGCCGCTGCGATTTTGGTCAAACAAACACTCTGGGTGGCCTACCACGATTCGATTACCCAAGCCGACAATGCCGCAAATGTCACGACGGGATACCCCACGACCGCTTCGCCCCTCAAAAACTTCTCCACAAGCGCAACCCTCTCTGCCACAGTGAAATTTACGAAAACCCTAGGGACGAGCGGTGTTCTTAAAACAGACGCAGCAACTGGCTCCCCCACCCTCGGCGGTGATGCCGCTTCTGTTTTCGGTGGCATTATCGGCTTCGGAAGCGAAGTCTGGGATTTGGGAAAAAATACGGGAACCGCCACCGTGACTTTCGATGGTCTCACCGCTGGCAAGCACTACGAATTGACGGTTTTTGGGACGAGAGACAATTACAACAGCCAAACGAAAATCGTCCTCGGCGGCGCATCGAGTTTTCAGGCAGCCCATAGCTCAGGCTGCCTCGCACAAGGTGGCTCTCCCTCCGGTGCCGAAGTGTCTATCGCAACCGGCGATGGCTCGACTGTCGCAGGCCGCATGGCCCGCTGGCTGGACATTGTGCCCTCCGGTGCTTCGATCACCCTGACCATCACTTCACCAGACCCTGCAAATTTCTCCTGCATCCTCCCCCAAGCCTACCGCCTAGCAGAGGTAAGTGCTTCCCCCATTATCACTTCCAACCCTTCTTCCTCAACAGTCTCCTCGGGCAATTCCGTCGAGCTTAACCCCGAAATCGCCGGATCGCCTTCCGCCTACCAATGGTATCGAACCGACCGTGACGGCAATGTCTCTTTGCTTCCAGGAGCCACCAACCCCTCTTTGTCTCTCACCTCCAGCGATGGCAGCGGACGCTATTTTCTTACTCTCCAAGGCGCAAACGGCGAAATTTCTTCCGCTCCAGCCGATGTGATTTTCCGAAAAACTTACTCCGTCTGGGCTACGGAAAATGCCCTCTCCGTTTCCTCTCAAAATGAAGATGCAGATGGCGACGGCATTCCCAATTTGCTGGAATTTTTCATGGGCTCCAATCCCGCTGACCCCTCGCCTGAAGCAACCCTCTCTGCCTCGTTTGACGGAACCTCCCTTCTCCTCCCCTTCCGCGTAAGCAAGGAAACCGAAAACATCTCCTTCGTCGCGGAATGTTCCTCAAACCTGCAAACATGGGCAACCGCACCCTCCGCAAAAACCGGAGACATCGACTTCCTCACCGAGTCTTGGGAAGCGACCGCACAACCCGCTTCCTCCTGCCTCTTCCTCCGCATCAAAGCCTCTGCGCCTTAACCTTTTTTCCAATGAACCGCCGCGATTTCTTAAAAACCACAGCCGCCGCCACAGGCCTTTTTTCTCTCCTCGGCTCTCACCGCATCTTGGCAGATACCGCCCCGACCGGCTCCATCAACATCCTCTGGATCGTCGTGGACGACATGGGGTTCGGTGATTTGTCCTCCACCGGCACAAGCACCTACTCGACCCCAAACATCGACCGCATCGGACGCGAGGGCGTAACCATGGAAAACTCCTATGTCTATCCCGTCTGCACCGCCACCCGCGCCGCCATGCTCACGGGCTACTCCCCCCAAAAATACGGCCTCCAAGCCGTCCTGCTCCCCGGCAGTTCCGCAGGCCTCCCCGCAGGCGCAATCAGCGCGGCAAAAGAATTTAAGGCGCACGGATACCATACCGCTCTCATCGGCAAATGGCACATCGGCGACGATGCCGACGCGCACCCAAACGCCCAAGGCTTCGATGATTTCTTCGGCTTCCTCTGGGGCGAAACCGACTATTACACCCACACGAAAGATGTCTCCGGCGTGGATACTCTCGATTTTTACCAGAACGGCACTCTCGTGGATACCAAGGGCTACACGACGGACCTTTTTACCTCTAAAGCCATTTCTCTCTTGGAAAAAAACCAGTCCGCCCCCTTCTTCCTCTGCCTCTCCTACAACGCCCCACACTACTACTTGGCCGGCCCGACCGAATACGGCGGCGATACCTACAAGTCCGTGATGAGAGTACTCGATGATGGCATCGGCAAAGTCCTTGATGCCCTCGATCGGCTGGATTTAACCAAAAATACGCTCGTGGTCTTCACCACCGACAACGGGTCTCCTTACAACAACCCGACCCCTCCGACGAACGCCCCATTCTCCGGCATCAAAAATATGCTCAAAGAAGGCGGCATCCGGACTCCTCTCATGGCGCGACTGCCTGGAATCATCCCCCGCGGTTCCCGCTGCAAAGAAAATTTCGCCATCTGGGATCTCCTACCGACCTCTCTGAACTTCGCTAACTTAACAACCTCGACCTCTTTCGAGGGGAAAAATCGCAAATCTCTTTTCACCACGCAGGGAACGACAAATGACGACCCTCTCTGTTTCAAATATAATGCCCAGGCTTCCGGCGGTGACACACGAGCGGTCGTCAAACGAAACTGGAAGCTGTTTTACTATGAAACCGACGGGCTAACGAAACTCTTCGACCTTTCCTCCGACCCCGCCGAATCGACCGACCTAGCGGGGGCAAACCCCGACAAAGTCGCGGAACTCAAAGCAGATTGGAACGCTTGGGCCGCCTCCTTCTCCCCGAGTCAAGGCACTTGGCCATAACACGAAAAGAACCGTTCCACCGCTTGAAAACCTCCACGAACAGAAGCACTTACGCGTTCGGTGGCGCAGGGGGAACCGACAGGGAATCCGGGAACTCGGCCTCGACACTCACGCTGATTCCACCACGAGGAGAAAACTTTCCGTTCACGATCATGCGGCGAGGTGCGCAGGCTTTCACGAGGTCTTCCAAAATGCGGTTGGTAATTTCTTCGTTAAAGCTGCGCGTGTTCCGGTAAGAAGCCAGATAAAACTTCAAAGACTTTGTTTCGATGCAAAGCTGATCGGGTATGTAACGAATCTGGATTCCCGCAAAATCGGGCTGCCCTGTTACCGGGCACATCGAAGTGAATTCGGGACAATCGAAAGCAATCCAATAATTTCTTCCCGGCGTCCGATTGGGAAAGGTCTCCAAAATAGTTTCCGTCGGCCGTGGGGGATAATGGCTTTCCGCATGACCAAGGAGACGAAATTCTGGCAGTGTGTTTTTTGTGGACATGAAAAATACAAGTGAATGCCGATGACTCTAGCACGAAAAAAAACAAAAGAAAGCGGTGTTTTCCTTACCCAAATCCTCGCGTAATTTTAAACCTGAATCCGTGAGATAAATGCAAAGAAGCTCTGTAAGGCATTGGAGCGAAA
>DYNR01000162.1 GCA_020720945.1 Chthoniobacter flavus
GCAGTTATCTCACTGATTCAGGACAATCCTAAATCCAGTTTCTTCCCCCGCAAACACAAAAAAAGCGCCCTCAACATTCCACCCACCGGCGGACGACTTCGGTGAGTACGCCGAAATCAATGGGCTTGGAAATATAATCGTTCATCCCAACCGAGATGCACTCCTCCTTGTCCCCCGGCATGGCGTTCGCTGTCATGGCGACAATCGGGAGGTTTTTCAAAAAATCTTCGGACGGAAAAAATGCGTCCCCGTCGCCTTCGGCTTCTTGCCTGGACTTGCGGAGCCTGCCCGTGCGAATCCGCCGCGTCGCTTCAAACCCGTCAATGACAGGCATTTGGACATCCATGAACACGATGTCATACTGCTTCCGTGCGATGGAATCGAGAGCTTGTCCGCCATCTTGCGCCTCATCGATTTCCAGCCCGAGTTTGATGAGCAAACGGGAGGCGATCATACGGTTGACGACATTGTCTTCGACGAGGAGCGCCTGCTTTTTTTTGTTGGAAGGAAGCGGAACCGGGGCGGCAGCCCGGACAATTTTTTCTGGCGGAGGCGCAGCCATCCCGAGCGCGGCAAGGAGGCTTTTTTGGAGTTCGTTGTGGCGGACGGGTTTTGTCAACCAAGCCGAGATGCCTGCTGCTTTGGTGTGCTCCGACATTCCTTGGCGGCTCAGGGAGGTGAGCAGGAGGAGAGGGAGCGGTTGGATGGACGGGTCGGCCTGGATGGCTTTCGCAAGCGCAATGCCATCCATCCCAGGCATTTGCATATCGAAGATCGCCGCGTGAAAAGGGAAACCGGAACGGGAACGCAAGAGTTCCAACGCGGAAAGGGCATCCGCAGCTTCGGCTGGAACCGCCCCCCATGCTTCGAGTTGCGAGGCCAGGATGTGGCGGTTGGTCGCGTTATCGTCCACGATCAAGATGGGTTGCCCCCGGAGCGAGGAAAGGTCGGCAGGTGCGGCGACCTCTCGGGGGGAAGCGATTTTGAAACGGGAGGTGAACCAAAAAGTCGAGCCAGCCCCGAGTTCCGAAGAAACGCCGATCTCGCCGCCCATCATCTGCGAAAGCTGTTTTGCAATGGCGAGTCCGAGTCCCGTACCCCCAAACTTCCGCGAAGAGGATGTGTCGATCTGCGTGAATTTTTCGAACATCGCTCCGGCTTTTTCCTTGGGCATCCCGATGCCCGTATCGCGGACAGAAAACCGTAAGAGGGCGGTTCTTTCGGACGCAGGAACGGCATCAAGCTCTGGCGGAACAACTTCCGCATGAAGGAAAATCTCGCCTTTGCTGGTGAATTTCACGGAGTTGCCAGCCAAGTTGATCAAAATTTGGCGCAACCGGTTGGGGTCTCCCCGCACCCATGCGGGCGCGGCGGGGTCCATGGAACAAAGGAACTCCACGCCGTTGGATTGGGCGCGGACGGCGAGAGGAACGGCGGTCTCTTCCAGAAGGGTGCGGAGGTCGAAATCCATTTCTTCGAGTTCGAGTTTTCCCGCCTCCATCTTGGAAAAATCTAAAATGTCGTTGAGCAGCGAGAGGAGGGACTCGGCGCAGTTGAGGACGGTTTTTGAAAAGTTCTGCTGCTCCTCGTTCAGGGGAGTTTCCAAAAGGAGCTTGGACATCCCGATCACGCCGTTCATCGGGGTGCGGATTTCGTGGCTCATGTTTGCCAGAAACTCGCTTTTCGCAAGGTTTGCCGCCTCCGCCATTTCCTTGCTGCGGCGGAGTGCCTCTTCGGCGCTCTTGCGATCCGTGACATCAAGCGCAAACCCCGTCGTCCCAATAGGTTCTCCGTTTTCATCGAAAACGGGATTCTTGAAAGTCTCGAACCATTTGGTTTCCCCTTGGTCGAAAATCGGCTCTTCGATGACGATGTTTTTCCGGTCGGTGATGACCTTGTAATCATCCGCCCTATATTTTGCCGCCAAATCCTCGGGCCAAATATCGAAGTCGGTTTTCCCCACAACTTCTTCGGGAACACTTTTGCCGCAGGCGCGGGCGAAAGCGGTATTGACGGCCAAGAACCGGCTCGCCGCATCTTTGAGCCAAAGGAGTCCAGGCTGGTTTTCGATGATCGCCAAAAGCGCCGCCTGATTTTTCTTCAACGCCTCTTCCGCACGCTTGCGCTCGTTGATGTCTTGGTGCGTCCCCTGCATGAAAACCGGGTTGCCATGCTCGTCTCTTTCGCTCACTTTGCCTCGGTCGAGCACCCAAACCCATTGCCCGTTTTTGTGGAGCATCCTCGTTTCCGCTTCGTAGTAATCGAGTTCCCCGGCAAAATGCCGCTCGAGCAATTTTTGGGAAATCGGGAGGTCTTCGGGATGCGAAAAAATTTCCCATGTTTTGATGGAAACGGGAGAAATTTCTCTCAGAGAATACCCGAGGATTTCCGCCCACCGCTCGTTAAAAACGCAACGCCCCGACGGAATGTGCCATTCCCATGTGCCGACATGCGTCCCCTCGATGATGTTGGCAAGCCGTTGCTGCTGCTTTTTCAGGGTTTCCTCCACCCGCTTCTGCTCGGTGATGTCAACGGTGATGGCGAGGATGCAGTCTTCCTGCAACCGGATGGCAGCGATGGAAAAAAAACGGGATTCGCCTGTTTTGGTGGACAGCCAAACATCGCCCGTAAAGTGGTCTTCCTTCAGAGCTTTTTGGAAATGCCGGAAGCCTTTCTCTTGCGACTCGGGGGCAACCAAGTCAGGTATTGTCATAGAAAGAAGCTCTTCCTCCGTGTAACCCGTTGTTTTGCAAGCTGCTGCATTGACTTCCAGATAATGCCCGCAATCGTCCGAGACGAAAATCCCGTAGGGTGCATGGTCGATGTAACTCTTCCATTTGCGCTCGCTGCGGGAAAGTTCCTCCTGTTCCCGCTTTTGCTCGGAAATATCGCGCGCCGTGGAAATGAGCACTTTTTTTCCGAAATACCAACCCTGGTTGACAATGACTTCTTTCGGGAAAATTTCCCCGTTTTTCCTCTTGGCCCAAAACTCGAAACGGGAGGGAACCGCGCTCTGAAAAGTGTGGGCGCAGGCTCTTCCGATAGCAGAAAAATCGTTTTTCCCGGGCGCTGCCACAAAGAGGGGATCCTTACCCACCAGTTCCTGCTTGCTGAGCCCGTAAAGATTTTCTGCCGCCGTATTCACCTCCAAAAAAATGCCGTTTTCCTCCTGGATATAAATGGCTTCCGTGATGTGATCGAAAATCCCTTCGTAGGTTTGACGGGTAATGACACGGTCGCGTTCGGCGTTTTTCCTATCGGTGATTTCAAGCAAAAAACCGTCGAGAACCCCCTCTTCCCCTTCCGCAAAAAGCCCTTTTTCTAAAATCCAACGAACGCGGAAGGCGGAATCAACGATACGGTATTCGATTTCCCAATGGGATTTTGCGTCCACCGCCTTTTGGATTTCGTCCGCTACGAAAGCCCGGTCTTCCGGATGAATGATGCTTTCAAAAGTGCGGGCGTTGTTCCTGACAAAATCGCTCGCAGGATAGCCCGACAAAGCGGAGATATTTTTGCTGATATAAAGCATTTCCCAGTCCGAAGAATGGCGACGCCGGTAAGCGACACAAGGGAGGTTTTCGATAATCGCACGGTATTTTGCGTCGTTTATTTCCATGGTTTTCTGGAGGCGATATGTTTCGGAGGTGGAGAGGACGGTTTGTTTTTGAGGAGAAAATCAGCCGATGCACAAATCCTATAATACGCAGAAACAAAAAGGCAAGTGCTTTTTATCGGAATGTTGGCGAGTTGGCGAGTGAACAAAACTGGAATTCGTGTTTGAACAAAACTAGACAGCGTTTTACGAGGTAAAAGAGGCTAATCAGTGCAAGGAGGAAGCCCAAGGAGCTATCCAGCGATAGCTCGCTCGGGCTGACAACACCGCACTGGATCAAAAAGACAAGTCGATGCGACATTTCATGATTGGCTGAACCCTAGTTGTATCGCAGAAAATCGGCTTGCTTTGCCGCCTCCCCCGCCCAAAAAAACCAAAGAAAACCCCTTGACTTCGCACGAATTTTCGTGCAAACTTTGGGAATGAGCAAATCCGAAAAAGCACTTGCCAAAATCCTATCAGGGAAATCGGACAAGAATATTTCTTTTGAAGATGCTGCTTATGTGCTTTCCGTTTCTGGTTTTGCTGTCGATGGAGGAAAAGGCAGTCATCAGGTTTACCGCCATTCAGACGGAAGAAAAATTGTACTCCCAAGACACGGAAAGGATCTTAAACCAATTTACATTCGCCAAATTCGGGAAACCCTCAAAGAAAAGCTATGAAATACCTTACAAAAATTTATTGGAGCGAAGAAGACGAAGCCTATGTTGCTGAAGTCCCAGCATTGCATGGGTGCGTTTCGCACGGTGGCACATACGCTGAAGCGGCCGAAAACATCCAAGAGGCGATGGAAATTTGGTTGGAATCCGCACAAAAACACAGCGATCCAATCCCCGAGCCGGATATTGCCATGGAAGAAATTGGCAGGATTTCCCCGTTCTTAAATCTTTCCAAGTTGGCCAAGTTGGCCGGAATCAATAAACACACATTGGCAAGCAAGCTTAGGCGAAAGTCCAGATTTTCACCGGAAGAAGCACGCGCGATCTGCAATGTTCTTGGGATCGTGTGAACATTAAGGGGTCGCGCAAAAATAAATGTCGCGCAGATGGCGCAGGAATTTTGGACTATAGCAAGGCGTAAGCGAGGAGCATACCCGCTGGTCTGTAACGAGCGAACAACGCCGCTATAGGACAAAAGAACAAGCCAAATGCGACAGTTATTTTTGCGCGAGCCCTAAGAGCTCCCTCTTTTTCCTTGACGAAAATTTGCGAAACATCGAAGGCACTCGGCGGAGTCGGTCGAAAATTCTAAAACGGTTTGGACGGAAATCGCAGAAACTTGAATCCGTGAGATAAACGCAAAGAATATCTGTAAGGCATTGGAGCAAAAGGTTTTGTTCCATCCCCAACAATGCTTTTATCGGGAGAACTCCTTCGCAAAACGAAACAAAACAGAGTCGAAAACCTCCCCCCTTCCAGCACTCAGATCATGCGTAACCGATGAAACGCGTGCCGGGTGGCGAAGGGATCTTCGGCTGATTCTGGCGGTTCAGCATCTCGGAAACCACCTTGTCCACATTCTCCGGCAAGGCGATTTTCCCGACATTTTTTACGGGTGGCGGACGATGGTTGGAACGAAAAACTGGAGGGGGCGACGGGGCTTGGGATTCCGTTTTCATCCCTCACAGAAAACGGAAACCTCGCCCCACAACCCCTTGCAATCGCCCTTCAAAAAAACTGCCATCGCTAGTGTCCAGTCAAGATTGAAGCAACGCTAGAACTCCGGATTTTTGATCCAAGGCAAGGCGGAAGCCCAAGGTGCTATCGAGCGATAACACCTTCGGGCTGACAACGCAGCACTGGAGCAAAACGACAAGTCCGATGCGAGATTTCATGATGGACTGGCCCTACTTTGTCCTCCCTATTCTCCGCAA
>DYNR01000452.1 GCA_020720945.1 Chthoniobacter flavus
CGAGCAAAGGAGCCAACCTCTCGCCACCAACTGCACAGAAAACGATTCCGCCAAATTGTGGCACTGGCAGTTCCTGTTGATGCAAGCCGAAGCGGTCTTCCAGACGGTAAAGAGTCAAGAAGAGAGAACGAGACCCGTCCGCCCTTGCGCAACGGCAAGCAAACCCGATGCCGTCGTTGCGTTGCCCCCTTTCACCCCCACCATCCTCGGATTCCATCCAACAACATCTGGACACCGATTACTGCCAAAATCAACCCCATCAAACGGGAAACAACCTTGATCGCATTCTGCCCAATGGTTCGCTCAAACCATTGTCCGCTCAAAAACGCCAAAAAAGTAAGCACGCAAATCAACCCAAAAGCGGCAAGCACCCGCACAATTTCTACAAACGAAGACTGCGCCGTAAAATTCATCGCAGTGGCAATCGTCCCTGGCCCCGCCAACAAGGGAATCCCCAACGGCGTAATCGCGATATCAACGACTGATTCCTTGCTCGCTTCGTTGTCTTCATCGCTCGATTTGTGAATGCTCGAATGGTTGCCTTGCAACATGTGAAACCCGATGAGCGCAACAAGCACGCCGCCCGCAACCCGAAAAGCGGGTAGCGTAATCCCAAACAATGAAAAAATTTCTCTCCCACCAATCGCAAAAAACGCCGTGATTCCAAACGCCACCAGCACCGACCGCAATGCGATCTTCCTTTGCAGCTTGCCATCCATTTCCCCGGTCAACCCCATGAAGACAGAAGAATTAGCAATAGGGTTCATGATCGCAAAAAATGCCATCACCTCCGTCGTAAAATGCACCGCCACTTCGTTCGTTGTCACTATATCAGCTAAAATTCTGCCATCATTTTCGGCAGCCACCACAACCCTCTACCGCCGTTTCTCTCCCCAGCAAAAAGCCAGATGCCCAACCATGATTGACTGGACACTAGCTTCACCTGTTTGGATTCACGCTTTCAAAAAGCTTCTCAGCATCCACAAAGTCTTCTGGTGGAGAGTGATGCGAGAAATCATCAGATCTTGGCTCTCTGGGTCGTTTGCCTCCCCTGCCGCATCACGGGCTACCGCCGCATCTTTTAGGAGCTTTTCGTTTGCCGCAATCAATGCGGAAACATACGACTCTTGCGAAAGAGGAGCCGTAAACTCTTCGATTCCAGCGAGTTTCGCAAAAGCGGCAAGCCCGCCGACCGCATAGGCATCAAGCGCGCGAACCCTCTCCGCAATTTCGTCGATGGCAACAAACAATTCCTCGTATTGCGTCTGAAACGCCGTGTGCAACGCAAAAAAACCCGCGCCTTCCACATTCCAATGCGCAAGGTGAGTCAACGACATCACGGCATAAGAATCCGCAAGAACTAAATTGAGGGCCGCCGGGAGTTTTTCGGAAGATGGAGTGTTCATAAGAATGCCAGCCTAGGGCGAAACTCTCGTCGCATCAACTGAAAAAAACAACACCTGAATCCGTGAGATAAATGCAAAGAAGATCTGTAAGGCATTGGAGCGAA
>DYNR01000006.1 GCA_020720945.1 Chthoniobacter flavus
TTTCGCTCCAATGCCTTACAGAGCTTCTTTGCATTTATCTCACGGATTCAGGAGTAAAATTGATTGCGGAATCGGGAGGTTCGGAGTATCGTTCTTACCGTTGATGGGCGAAGCCGCCCTCTAAAAAATTCCTTCCCGATTTCCTCAAATAGCATGAAACAAACCGATCAACCCGATGGCGGAGAAACCGAAATTTTTGCGGGCAACGAGGCACCAGCAGGAGGCACCGCAAAGAATTTCGTGCTAGATACGAATGTGCTTCTCCACGACCCGAATTGCTTGAATCGTTTTCAAAACAATCATGTTTATATTCCTGTCGAAGTGCTTTCCGAGTTGGATCGTTTCAAAAATGAACAAAACGAAAGGGGTGCAAACGCCCGGAGAGTCCACCGCTTTTTGCACGAAATTTTCGGGACGGAACCGCGCAATGTCATCAAAGGGGTAGCGTCTGCCGGTGGGGGGACGATCCGGGTTTTAATCGGTTCTCCGCTTTCGCAAAACAAGGTGACTCCCGCCCAGCGGAGGTTTCAAAAAGTGTTTCCCGAGCAGGATCGGATGGACCACCGGATCATGGCGGCTTGCTTGTCTTTGCAGGAGCAATCGGACTTGGCTACAATTTTGGTCACAAAAGATATCAATATGCAACTCAAGGGGTTGGCGATTGGGTTGCAGTGCCAAGACTACTTGAACGACAAGGTTTCCGCCAAGGAAGTCGAGCAGTATGAAATCCGTTCGATCGAAGTGGCTGCCAACGAGTTGCAGAGGTTTGGAAGTTCGGGGATGCTGGAACTCGGAGTCGCTAGGGCGGGGGATTTGGAGGTCAACGAATACGCTTTGCTGAAAGTCAGCGAGACAAAACTTTTGCCTGCGCGTCATGCGGGACGCGGGGTTTTTCAGCGGTTAAAAATCCCGCAATCCCTGCGGGTTCCTCGGGGGATCGAATTGCGCCCCGCAAACCACGGGCAGCAGTGTTTTCTTGATGCGCTGCTCGATCCCGACATCCATCTCGTCACTTGCTACGGGCAGGCGGGAACAGGAAAAACTCTCTTGGCTGTCGCCGCGGGGTTGGTCGCAGTCGGGGAACGGGAGTATTCCGGCATGACCGTCAGTCGCCCGGTCGTCGCGATGGGCGACACGCTGGGTTTTTTGCCCGGTTCTTTGAAAGAAAAAATGCACCCCTGGTTGCAGTCGATTTACGATGCGCTGGAATTGCTTTTGCCGATGGTTCCGCCAGCACCCGACGGCAAAAACCGCCCGAAGTCCGAAAGGAAAAAAGATGGTCCAAGCGGGGCGGGCAGCGTGGTCGAAAGGACGGCGGGAGGGATTCCCGTGAAACCTTACGAGTTGCTTGTAGAGAGGGGGTTACTGGAAATCGAAGCTTTGTGTTACATCCGCGGGAGATCCATCCCCAAGCGTTTTTTCGTTTTGGACGAAGCACAGCAACTCACCCCGCTGGAAGCAAAAACCGTTGTCACGCGAATGTCCAAAGGCTCCAAACTAATCATGGTCGGAGACCCCGCACAAATTGACAACCCGTATGTTGACAGCCGTTCCAACGGTCTCGTCTATACGCGCAACCGGCTTAGGGGGCAGGCGATTACCGCGCACATTTGTTTGACGAAAGGCGAGCGCAGCGCGTTGGCGGAACTCGGGGCAGGGAAAATGTGACCTGTCTGGGAGGGAGGCAAAATGGATTTTTATGCGGGATGGAAGAGAAAAAACGGTGGCGGTGACGGGGGGGGTCGCTTCGGGAAAATCCTTCGTTGCCAAAAGGTTACACGCGGACTTGGGCGGCGTTTTTTTTGATGCGGATGCGGCGGTGCACGGGTTGCTCGAGAAGGATGGCGGGGTGATCGAAAAAATTGCGGAGGCGTTTCCTAGAGCGATGCGGGACGGAAAAGTATGCCGGAGAGAATTGCGGGCGGCAGTGTTTGCGGAAGAAAGCAAGCGCCGGGAATTGGAAGCTTTATTGCACCCCTGCGTGTTGGACGAAATGAGAAAAGGGGCATCGCAAGCCCGAGAAAACCGTGTGTTTTTTATCGCCGAAATCCCGTTGCTGTTTGAAATCGGGATTCAAAAAGAGTTTGGAAGGGTGGTGTTGGTTGCGAGTTCTCCGGGCGTGCAGTTGCGGCGTCTGCAAGAAATGCGTGGGGTTTCCATGGAAGACGGGAAACGGATTTTGGAAGCGCAGTGGGGTTGGGAGCGCAAAGTGGAAGGCGCGGATTTTTTGCTCTGGAACGATGGAGAAATGCAGTTGTTGGAAAAACAGGTTGCGGGGGTCAAGACCGCTTTTGAAGATTTTTTAGCGGAATGAAACAGGTTTTCTGACCCGAGTTCCGAAGTTGTTTTTTTGCGGGTGCCGAGTCAAGAATCGTGCTGTTATTCAAGCACTTGGAAATAGAATTCCCCCCTTTTTTTTATCCGGGGAGAGTCCGTTTGCAGGCGGTGAGGGTGTTTTGCATGAGCATCGCGATGGTCATGGGGCCTACGCCGCCAGGGACGGGAGTGATGGCTTTGCAGAGGGGGGCGACTTCCTCGAATGCGACATCGCCGACGAGACGGTAGCCTTTCGGGCAAGAAGGGTCTTCGATGCGGTTGATCCCGACATCGATGACGACGGCACCTTGAGAAATATGTTCTTTTTTCAAAAAATTCGGTCTGCCGATGGCGGCGATTACAATGTCGGCGCGGCGGGTGATTTCCGGGAGGTTGCGGGTGCGGGAATGGGCGAGGGTGACGGTGGCATCGCCGCCTTTGCCTTTGCGCATCAGGAGCAGTGCCATCGGTTTGCCGACGATGCTGCTTCGCCCGACGACAACGACATTGGCACCGGCGGTTTCGATTCCGGCTTCGGCGAGCAGGCGGCAACAGCCTAGCGGGGTGCAGGGGACAAAAGCCGTCGGGTCTTCCATCGCGAGTTTGGCGACATTCACGGGGTGAAAACCGTCCACATCTTTTCGGGGGTCGATCGCCAAAACCACCTCTTCTTCGCGGATGTGGGAGGGAGGGGGGGATTGGACTAAAATGCCGTGGATGCGTTCGTCGGCGTTGAGCGAGGCGATCCGGGCGAGCAGTTCTTCTTGGGTGGTGGAAGCGGGCAGTTCGAAGGATTGGGAAAAGATGCCGAGCTGTTCGCTGGTTTGCTTTTTTTTGCGGACATAGGCGCGGGAGGCGGGGTCGTCGCCGACGAGGATGACGGCCAGGCCGGGGCGGATGTTTCGGGTGCTTAGTTCCAGCACTTCTTTTCGCACTTCTTCCAATACGGAAGCTGCCACTTTTTTTCCGTCGATGAGGTTCATGTTTGGTCTTTCAGCAAAGTTTCGATTCGGGCGCGTTCGGCTTCGAAGTCTTCGTCGGAGGCGGTTGCGCGGATGGTTTCGTAGGGGGCGAGAGTGATTTCGATTTGGGAGAAGGGGAGAGGGATGGTGAACTGGTCCCAAGTTTTCAGGCGGAGGCAGCGGCCGAAGCGGACATGGATGGGCTGGATGCGGGCATCGGTTTGCTGGCAAAGGAGGAGGAGGCCGGGGCCCAGGTGGTAGCGCGGGCCGCGCGGGCCGTCTGGGGTGATGGCCAAGTCTGCGCCGTGGCGCAAGTGTTCCAGGCATTCAAACAGGGCTCGCGAGCCGCGCCGCGAGCTGGAGCCGCGGACGGCGCCCATGCCGAAGGCGGCCACTACTGCGGCGAGAATTTCGCCGTCGCGGCTCGGGCTGGTCAGGACGCTAACTCCTTTGCGTGAAGGGGGATAGTAGATGCGGAAAGCGGCGGCGACGGCCAGGATGCGGTTGTGCCAGAAGGTGTAGATGAGGGGAAAAGCGGGGGGATTTTTCAGGATGCCGGAGCGGTCGTCCACGCGGATGCGGAGAGTCAAAAAAAGGAGTCGCAGGAGGAAAGCGAGAACGGGAGGCAGGACATTTTCGCGTTTCATTGGGGGCGTTTTTTTTCGGGTGCAAGAGACATCGCTGCTTTTTGCTGGTGTGAAGCTACGAAGCTTTTACCTGAACCAGTGAGATAACTGCTGCGAATCTCTGCAATCAATTGGGCTGCAAAGGCTTGGGAAAAACACGCAAAAGACCCAAGGGTATTCCTTGGTTTTTTCCAAACCCTTTCGCTCCAATGCCTTGCAGATCTTCTTTGCATTTATCTCACGGATTCAGGTTTTAGGCTGGTGTAGCTCAGGCAGGAGATTTCTTCTAGGCTGGTGTGACCGGCCAGGACTTGCGCCAAGCCTTGTTGGTAGAGGGTGCGCACGCCGCGGCTCACGGCGAGTTCGCGCATTTCGCTTTGCGGGGCGTTGCGGGCTACGAGGTCTGCCAGTTTCGCATCGACGGGGCACATTTCCATGAGTGCGATCCGGCCCGAGTAACCGGCACCGCGACATTCGGGGCAGCCTTGTTTGATATAGATGGAAGCCGTGTCGGAAGGGACGGGGACGCGGTTGATTTCAAAAATAAGGCGTTCTTCGCCGGTGAGTTTGACCGAGCGTTTGCAGAAATTGCAGAGGCGGCGGGCGAGGCGTTGAGCTTGGGTGAGAGCGAGGGAATCCGCGAGGAGGTAGGGGGGGATGTTCATCGCGATCAGGCGTGTGACGGCGCGCAAGCAGTCGTTTGCGTGGAGGGTGGTGAGCACGAGGTGGCCGGTGAGTGCGGCGTTGATGGCGGCGTTGGCGGTTTCTTCATCGCGGCACTCACCGATGAGAATAACATCGGGGTCCGCACGCATGAGGCGGCGCAGGCCGTCGGCGAAAGTGATGCCGTTGATGGGGTCGGTCTGGGTTTGGTTGAGCCCTTCGATCTCGTATTCGATGGGGTCTTCGATGGTTTGGATGTTGATGTTTTCCGAGTTGATGCTGTTGAGCAGGGCGTAGAGAGTGGTGGTTTTTCCGCTGCCGGTGGGGCCGGTGATGAGGACGAGTCCTTGGTCGCGGCCCATGGTTTCTTGGAAGATGCTGAGTTGTTCGGGTGCGAGGTTTAGCTCGCTGAGTTTTTTGACGCCGTCGAGTTTGTCCAAGAAACGGATGGTCAGTTTTTGTTGGTCTTTGCGGCAGGGGATGGCGGAGACGCGGCAATCGATGCGCCGTTTGCCCAGGCTCATAGAAAAGCGGGAGTCTTGGGCATCTTGGCGGCGCTGGCCCATGTTGGAGTAGTTTTTGATGAGGCCGATGAAGCGGGGGAGCATTTCTTCCGGGCAGGAGTGGATGGTTTGCAGTTCGCCGTCGATGCGGGCGCGGAAGCGGGCCATGTTGTAAAATTTTTCTACATGCAAGTCGCTGGCTTTGCCTGCCATGGTGCGGTAGAGGACCCAGTGGATGATTTGTTCCGGGGTGGCGTTGATGCTTGCCGGGTTGATTTTTTGGACTTCCGCCATGTCGATTTCGACGAGGTTTTCGACATCGGAATAGGTGAGTTCGCCTTGAGAAACGGTGGAGGCGGCGGTGGTGCTTTTTCCGCGGTTGCGGGCGATGGCGGCGGTGATGGCTTCGCGGTCGGAGAGCACGAGTTTCCATTTGACCGTCTCTTGTCCCATGGCCAGCCATTCGTCTTCGAATGCGAAGTTGTGGCGTTCTTCGGAAAGGAGGTAGATGACTTCTTCCCCGATGTAGAGGGGATAGACCATGTGTTTTTCCAGGAGGGTGTCCGGGAAATGGGTTTGCGTGGGGGCGTGGTCGGCGTTGAAGCAAGGTTCGCCGCAGAGGAGGTGGTGGAGTGCTAGGCAGTAGCCTTGGGGGAGGACTTTGTAATCTCTCCAGCGCATTGCTTTGGCGGCGTGGAGTTGGTGGCGGTGTTTTTCCATCCGCTCTTTTTCTTCATCGGTGTGAGGGAAGGCTTCTAGGACCCAGTCCAAGATGGTGAGGAGCCCTTCGCCTTTGGGGCAGGGGCGGGAGACGGAAAGCGGGGCGGCCTCTGAAAGCGGGGCGCCGAGCAGTCGCCCTGCAATGTCCGCATACAACTCTTGGTAAGGTTTGAGGGGGACGAGGACGCGGAGCTGGAACTCGCGGGGGATTTTCCAAGAGGCTAGGGCTGCCGGATTGTAGTGGGCGACTACGATGAGGGGGCCTAAGGTCGCGAAGGGGAGCCAAGGTTCGGGGGCATCGTCCGCTCTGCCGAGGAGGCGGAGTTTGCCTTCCGCATGGTTCGTGCAAGTCGGGCGGTGCATGGCATAGGGGGTTAGCCCTGCCAAGTCGGCAAACCACTCCAAAGAAGATGCGGGAGAAATTCCGTTTTGGGCCGCCAGCGCAGGGAGATAATTGTCCCCGACTTTTTTAGAAGACCCTCCGCGGTTGGCATCCAAAAACTCCATCAGGGCGGAGGGGTCTATTTGTTTGGATGTGAGGAAATCCGCTAGCGCGGCTTGGTCTTCGCGCGTCACGGTTTTGGGATGTTTGAATGGTGGCGTGTGCCTGGAAACATTGGATTGCCCTAGTCGATTTTGTTTTTTTGACTTTGACCGAAAAACTCTTACAAGTCAATCCCAGAACCAGCAGTTCCTGCGGGGATGATTTCGAAAGAAGAACCGTTCCATTTTGCCCGTGCGGTGTTGGTTGAGTTGGTGACGGGGAAGGATTCGTCGGCCGGTAAAAATGTGCTTCCAGGAACGGTAGAATTGCTGGTTTGGAGCAATGTCACGATGTCTGCACCGTCGCCTGCGGCGTTGGTGATTTCTCGAACCATTTGGGCGTAGCTACTTGCGGCGCGATTGAGTTTTTCGAGAGACAGATCGTTCACGGAATCTTGGGCGGAATTGGAAATTCCCGACATTTGCGTGATTGCGATGGCCGCTAAAATTGCGATGATGGAAATGACGACGAGAACTTCGACTAGGCTGAAGCCTCGGAGGCCTGGAAATCGAGAAGACGGTAGCGGAGAACCGTGGAGTCTCTGGAGGGAGCGCATGGTGTTTGGCGGGGGATCAGTAGTCGATCGCGTTGGTAGAGGAAGGCCCAGTCAGGGTGACTTTTGTGAGGGGAGTTGTAAGTGTGCCAGGAAAGGCGGCGGTGTATCCTCCCGGCATATAATTCGTCAAAGCATCTTGAGCGAAAGACAAGTAGGGAGCGACCAGATCAAATTTTGCTTCATCATTGCCTGTCCACGCGGTTTCCGCCGCTGTTCGTCCCCTGGCTTGGACAAAGGATGCCATTGCCATGTTCAGTCCTTCCGCCCTAGAAATGGCGAGGCTTTGTTCGCTGTCGGCGCGGATTTGGAGGATGTTGGGGATGGCCAAGAAGGTGATGATTCCGATGATGGCAACTGCGGCTAAAACTTCGACCAAAGTAAAAGCGGAAGAGAGGGGAGGAAGGTTTTTTTTCATAGGGGCTCTCTTTTTAGTTAGTCGTTGCTTGATAGGAGATTATGGGATAATTGGTGGCGGAAGACCACGCGCCGAAAGTCAAGTGCCCGCCGATTTTTGTAAGGGCTTCGGTTTTGATTTGCGTGGCGGTGGAGGCGCTTTCGGTGAAGTGTTCGTAGGTTTTTGGGTCGAGGTAATTTGAAATCAAAGCGAGTTTGTTCGTTGATGCGGTGTAGGCTGTTCTGGTGGCCGAGAGGCTGCTTGTGGATGCGGTAGCGACCGCCCACGCATTGAGAGCTTGTTGGAGTGCGGCTTGTTGCTGGTCGGCGATTCGCTGGCTAGAATCCAGAGATGCGTTGGTGATCCTGGAAACAACGAGAGAAGCCAAGATGGCGATGATGGCGATAACGACAAGTAGTTCGACCAGAGAAAAGGCTTTTTTGGGCCGATCGTTTTGTGGATCATTCTTGCGTTGGGTTCGGGGAAAAGAAGAAAACCGATTGTCTTCCATAGTGATAAACTCGTTCATTGACGGCGGAAAGTCAAGCGCGGATTAGGGGTCAGGCTGGTAATTGTGACTGTTTGAGCCATTCTCTGAATTCCCGAGTCCAAGACTGCTCTGCGTTCCTTGCTCTTTCCGTTAAGTGTCCCGCTTTTCTTCGGCGGATTTGTTGACGCACATTGCCCGCGCTACGCATATTCAACGCGTGGGCTATCCACGCCATGTTCACCGTTGTCTGTCTCCAAACGATTTCCGCCAAGACTGCTTTTAACGGATCGCTTCCCTGTCGTTTTTTTAATTCCTCCGCATCGAGCCCTGCCGCCGCAAGCCCTTCGCGGATCAACCGTTTGGCTTCTTCTTCTCCGTGCGCCCGAATTTCCTTTGCTGCCATGCTTCCCGGGTGCCTCAGTTTTTTCAGAACGCATTCCCCGATTTTAAGCATTCTCTCCGCAAATTCTTGGCTCCCCCAATACCAACCTCGTTCCAAGTTGCTGAGGCGCTTGTCGATCTCTTCGGACACCGCTGGAATTCCTGCCTTCTCGAGTCCCTCGGCAAGCATTCGACGCTCCAATCTTTCCGCAAATTCTTTTCTTCCCGAGTCGGTATCGTCAAACCCGAATGCCCCCAACCCATCTGCGACCGCCAGCCACTTCGCGCGTTCCTCTGGCCCAAGCGCGTAACCTCTGGCCATGCTGCTCCAAGGATAATCGAGCAACCTTTGCCCCGCCAGCGGATTGATCCAATTTGCCCGCGCAGGGTTGAGATGAATGTAATCCATGAGGGTTTCGTAGTAGTAGCCCGAGCCCTCCACGAGAACGGATTTGTAACGATCGCCAAAAAGCCTTCCCCAATCGGTGTGCCGGGTGTTGAACCTGCGGGTGTAGGCATTTTGCAACCACTTCATTCCATCGACCAGATTTGCTTCCGGGGTTTCGATCATGAGGTGGTAATGGTTGCCCATCAGCACCCATGCGTGAACACGCCATCCCGTCCTCTCGCAAGCCTCACCGAGAGTGTGCAGAAAAATGAGCCGGTCTTCGTCATCCAAAAAAATGGTTTCTCGGCGGTTGCCCCGCGCCATGATGTGATAGAGGGCACCTTCAAATTCAATCCGTATGCTGCGAGCCATGGGAAGGAATGTTGCGGAAAATGGCGGGGTTGTCAATAGTCACAATTACCACCCTGACCCCAAGAGCGTCGTATTTTTATTTCGTTCATTTTGAAGGAGTTACGAAAAATCAACGAAAATTTTATCTTTTGTTCTTGCAAAAGTCCGCAAAAAAGGGAGAATCCGCTCTCATGGTTGGGACGATTCGCAGAAAGAGAAATCGGAAGAGCGGGCGGTTCGGCTGTCCGTTGGGCTGCCGACCTGTGCCTCCACCGATGCGTGTGCCTGTGCAGCCATTTCCGATGGGGGGAGGCGAGCGATGAAAAATATCCCTTCCGTGATGCTCCGTTGGTTGGTGGATTTTTTGGTTGGGCTGTTGCCGCCGCCGCAGTGGAGGGTTCCGGTGATTGTGGCGGCAGGGGTGTTTTCTGGTTTGGGGTTGTTGGCGTTTCATATTTCCAATGCGTCGGCGTATTTGTCGAACGACCCGAAAGCGTGCATCAACTGCCATATCATGCGCCCGCAGTATGCGACCTGGAAGCACTCGTCGCACGCGAGGGTTGCGGTTTGCAATGATTGCCATGTGCCGAACGAGAATCCGATTTTGAAGTATGCGTTCAAGGCGATGGACGGGACGCGGCACGCTTTCATGTTCACTTTCCGCCTGGAACCGCAAGTGATCCGGATGCATGCACCTGGACAGTGGACGGTTCAAAACAACTGCATCCGTTGCCACAAGGACTCGCTGCAAGATGCCGCGCATTTGTCGGTGGATTGGATGGATGTCAAGAACGGGACGGGAAAGCTTTGCTGGGATTGCCACCGGGAAGTGCCGCATGGGCGGGGGAACAGCAGGGCTTCGGTGCCCAACGCAATCGTCCCGCAACTCGAACCGCTATTGCCTGGATTATCTGAACCCAAAAACTCTTCACCCTCCGCACCCTAAAACACAATTATGAAAAACATTATCAACACCGTCGAGAAAAAGCCTTGGGTTGGCTGGTTTCTGTATTTCATCACGCTGGTCGCCGTTTTTGCGATCGGTTTGCTGGCCGCATCGATTTTTGAGCGGCGGCAGGAATCGTTTCAGGTGCAACAGGTTAGCCCGATTGCCGAGTGGGAGCCTCGGGACGAAGTATGGGGGCAGAATTATCCGAAGGAATACGAGACTTACATGAATACGGCGAAGACGGATTTTCGCAGCAAATACATGGGGTCTGCGACGATTGATTATTTGGCGGACCAGCCGGAGCTGGTGGTTCTTTGGGCGGGATACCCGTTTTCGAGGGACTACAAACAGGGTCGGGGTCATTCGTATGCGATCCGCGATATCCGGGATTCTTTGCGGACCACGGCACCGCTGCCGGGGACTTGCTGGACTTGCAAGAGCACGGATGTGCCGCGGGTGATGAAGAAGATGGGGGTGGCGGAGTTCTACAAGACGAAGTGGCCGGAGCTTGGCTCTGAGATTGTGAACCCGATTGGCTGCCAGGATTGCCACGACCCGAAGACGATGAATTTGCGGATCACGCGCCCTGCCTTGGCGGAGGCTTTCCAAAGGAGGGGGCAAGACATCAGCAAGGCGACGCACCAGGAGATGCGTTCGCTGGTGTGTGCGCAGTGCCATGTGGAGTATTACTTCAAAGGAGAGGGAAAATATCTGACGCTTCCGTGGGACAAAGGGTTTTCGGCGGCGGAGATGGAGGAATACTACGACAGCATCGAGTTTTCTGACTGGACGCACCCGTTGAGCAAGGCGAAGATGATCAAGTCGCAACACCCGGATTACGAGGTATTTAAGACGGGGATTCACGCGCAGCGCGGGGTCTCTTGCGCGGATTGCCATATGCCTTACAAGTCGGAAGGCGGCACGAAATTTACGAACCATCACATGAGCAGCCCGCTGCAAAACATTGCGGCATCTTGCGGGGTGTGCCACCGCGAAAACGAAGCGGATTTGATGCGGGATGTTTATTACCGGCAAGATCGCGTGAAGGAACTGCTCAAGATGGCGCAGATGAATTTGGCGACGGTGCACATCGAGGCAAAAGCGGCGTGGGATGCGGGGGCGACCGAAGAAGAGATGAAGCCGATTCTCAAGCTGATTCGCCACGCACAATGGCGCTGGGACTGGGTGGCTTCTTCCAATGCGCTCGGCTTCCATTCCCCGTTGGAAAGCGCGTCGGTCTTGGGAAATTCCATCCAGAAAGGCGAGCAAGCGCGGCGTGAGTTGGCGACCGTTTTGATGAAGCACAAGGTGGCGTTGCCCGTCCCCATGCCCGACATTTCGACGAAAGAAAAAGCGCAGGCTTACATCGGTCTCGACATGGCGGCACTGGAAGCGCAGAAGCTGAAATTTTTGCAATACGAAGTGCCAGAGTGGGATGCGAAAGCAAAAGCCCGCCAAGAGCAGGAGTTGCAAAAGCTTGACGCCAAGAAGTCCAACTACTGATTTTTGTGGAAGAGCGGGGGTGCGGAGGCGGTGCGGTCGCGGAAACCCGAGAGGGTTTTTGGTCGGGAGAGTGGGGCTACCGCCACGCCTTGCTCGCGGTGACGGGCTTGGTTTTTGCGGGGTGGTGCGTGCAGTTTGCGGGTTCTGGCAACCCGTTGCAGGCACCCTCTTGGCCGGTGAATTTTTATTCCCTCCTCGCGTTTGTAGCCTGGGTTTTTTTGTTGTCCCTTTCGGGCGATAAGGTCGCCGTTTGGCTTGGCGGGGTCCCTTTTGCGATGGCGAGCATTTTGTGGCTCGGGATTTTGGGGGCAGTCGGCGGGATCGTGCCGCAGGTTTCTGAAGGGGCGGGCGGAATTGTCCGAGCCTTGGGGTTGAACCATATTTTTCAGAGTGTCCCCTTGGTGGTCGCGATGCTGGCGTTGCTGACAAACTTGGGGGTTGCGGGGTTGCGGCGGGTGCGCTCTTTTGGGTTTGGTGCCTGGTTTTTTTCCCTCAATCATTTGGGGTTGTGGGTCACGCTCGCCGCGATGCTGTTTGGGGCGGGAGATTTGATTCGGGCGCGGATGGTCGTGAGCGAAGGGCACGCGGAGGCGTTGGTTGTGGACGAGAAAGGGCGGCACGGGTATTTGCCGTTCGGGATTTTATTGCAGCGGTTTTATGTGGACCAATACGGGGAAGAGAGCGGGCGTCCAGGGGCTCCGAAGAGGTTTGTCGCGGATGTCACTTTGCTGGAAAAAGGAGGGGTGCACCAGACCGCCACGATCGAGGTGAACCGCCCGGTGCGCAAAGATGGCTGGGCGCTTTATGTCATCAATTACGAGTTGTCGCCCGAGGGGGCGACCGACCAATGCGTGATTGAAGCGGTGAAAGACCCTTGGTTGCCTGGGGTTTATGCAGGGGTGTTCCTGATGTTAGGGGGGGCGTTCGCGATGCTTTTCCGCAACCCGTTCGCCGGGAGGGCACTGTGATGGCCTCTCTTTTGCCATTTGCTGTCGCCGCTGCATTTTGTTGGTTTGCAGGGAGTTGGATCGCTGCGGTGGGGAGGAAAGGGGTGGGCTGCGGGGTGTATCTTTTCGGGGTTTTTGCCGTGGCAGTTTGCGTCGGAACTCTTTGGTTCGATTTGGGGAGACCGCCGTTGCGCACGCTCGGGGAGACCCGCCTTTGGTATGCGCTTTTGCTGCCTGCCGTTTCGTGCGGTGTCGCGTTCCGTTGGAAACTGGTTTGGCCTCTTTACTACGGGGCGGCGATGGCGGTGTTATTTTTGGGTATCAATTGGTGGAAGCCCGACGCTTTTGACAAAACGCTGATGCCGGCGTTGCAAAGCCCGTGGTTCGTCCCCCATGTCGTCGTTTACATTTTGGCTTACGCGTTTTTGACGGCATCCGCGTTTGGGGCAGTCCGGTATTTTCTTTCTGGGGAAAATGCGTTGGCTACGAGCGACCGCGCGGTTTGGATTGGGGTTTCGTTTTTGACGATGGGTTTGCTTTTTGGGGCGTTGTGGGCGAAGGAGGCGTGGGGGCATTACTGGACATGGGACCCGAAGGAAACATGGGCGTTTTTGACATGGGCAGTTTATCTAGGCTACATCCATCTCCGCTTGCGGCACCAGGAAGCGCGGCGTGCGGGGGCGGTTTTTCTTTTGCTCGCCGTCGGAGTCCTTGCGGTTTGTTGGTTTGGGGTCAACTACTTGCCGTCCGCGCAAAGCAGCGTCCACACCTATACGGAGTGAGTGTTCGGGAGCGTGCGGGGTGGGGTCAATCGGGGTCTTCGTCCGGGAGACCGGTGGGGAGTCCCGCCGATTTTCTCCCGTAGAGAGACATTCCTCCAGACTGTTTTACGAGGTGCCAACCGGAGGGCGGGGGCATCCACAACCCAGGGCCAAACTTCGCCCGTTCTTGGGGACCGATGACTGCATGGGTGATGGGAGATAACAGTTCCGATTCGGTTCCCGAAGAGAAAAAAACTTCTAGTGCCATTTCGGTTGCCCGGTAGTTGTAACCGTGGCTCCAGAGGTGTCCCGGATATCCTACGGCGACAGGAAATCCCTGCAAAGCAACAGGATGTGGAACGCAAGGGGCGAGGGCAAGGCGGGTTTCCGCAGGGTTCAAGCCTTTCAGGAGATCGGCGGCTGCGGAGTATTCCTTCCGGTTGACCCACCCGTAAAGGTGCCGGGAAGAAAGGCCGTCTGCCAAGGTCAATGCGCCGGAAAAAAATAGTGCAGCCAAGAGCGGCACGCGTCCGGCGAGGGGTAAGGGGCGAAGCAGTGTTTCCCACAAAAACGGGGCAGTCGCCAGCCAGACCCAGATCATCAGTTTGACATTATCCCATGCCCAAGGGGCGAAACGGAAGAGGAAGCACGCGATCAAAACGAGCAGGGAAGTGCCGACAAAAGCCATTGCGTCCCGCTGTTTTTTCCAAAAAACAACGGCCGTCAAAACGGCGAAAAGCGGGAGGCTGATGCCGAAATTGATCCACCAGAACGAAAGGCCTTTGTCCACCGAAAGCCAGCCTGGGAACCACTGGAAACCGCCGCTGACAGCGAAACCACCCGTGACCGTCCAGACCAAAACCGAGGCGGGGAGAAAGGCCGCAATGCCGAGGCGGAGGAAAGCGAGTTTTCCCTCGCGGGGCGCAGCGAGGATGCCAGCCACGAGCAGCGCACTCAAAAATAAAAACGAGTGCAAGTGGAAGAGCGGCAGGATGGCGTAGAGCAAAAGTTCGACCCAGAAAGGGAAGGGCGCAGGCTTGCCGTTGATGCGCGCCCGCCAGCAACACAAGAGGGCGAGGCCTGCGGGAAGCGCCCACAGGTAGCCCCGTTGCGTGACAAAACTCGTCAAAAAAAGATTTTTCCATTCGATCCCTTCCGCGATGGAAGCCCATGCTGGCGAAAAGAAAAAAAAGCCGGCAAAGCCTCCGCTAAAAAGCAAAACGGCGATGGCGAAAGAGCCTCCCCATTTTCGTAACCAGAACAGCGACAACACGCTACCAGCCAATCCTGTCCAGACTAGCCCTTTGGCCAACGGCGCGCCCGCTTCCAGCAACAAAGCGTTCCAGAGATTGATGCCTGCCGGGTAGCGCATCACGCCTTCCAAAAAAATCGGGTTGGCGGGCCAGAGGGGGACACCCGAAGCTAAGTATTGGATGATTTGCACATGGAGCGCCAAGTCGCCGAGATTGTAAGGGGAGCCAATCCGCATTTCTGCGCCCGACTCGTAAAGTAGCCACAGGAACGAACGGGCGGCGGCGAACAGAAAAACGCCGGCGACGATCCAGTCCATGCCCGCCATCGGGGGAAGCTTTTCTTTTGGCGTGCGAAAAAACGCGACCCCTCCCGCCGCGCATCCCAGCAAAAGCGACAGGGCGGCTAGAGGGGGGTGAACCCCTCCGAGCAGGGTGCCGCCCGCCAACGCGAAAGCGACCGATGCCGCCACGAGCACCAAAGCAAAAATTCCAGTTTTCATTTTTCCCGGTAGCGGTTTTCCAGTTTTTGAAATTCGTGCAAAGCGATTCCCACGACTTGATCCATATTGAAATAGCGGTAGTTCGCTAACCTTCCGATAAACGAAACCCTCCTGTCTCGCCCCGTTTGGAGAGCTGCCGCCATTGCCCGATACTTTTGAAAAATCTCTTCCGAAGCAGGGGAGCAGATCGGGTAATACGGCTCCGCATCACCTGTGCAATCTTGCGGATACTCGCGGACGATGGCAGAGTTTTCGCACTGTTGCCCCGTGGCGTGTTTGATTTCCACGATTCTCGTAAACGCTTCTTCCCCAGGGTGATTCACTTGCACGGCGGGTTGCCAAAACCCTTTTTTTCCTGAAATTTTTTCCCGTTGCAGGAGGGCTTCCGCGGTGAAAGATTCGGTTTCAAAGCGGAGGGAGCGGTAAGGGAGATGCCCGTGTTTCCACCGGAAAAATTCGTCGATCGGGCCGGTATAGATCACTTCGCTCGCCTGTGTTTTTTCGGCGATCTTTGCGAAGTCCGTTTCCGTCATGACTTCGACGAACGGGCGTGCCGCTTCCAGCATTTTTTCGAATAGCGCAGTGTAGCCATTTTTCGGCATGGCCTGGAAGCGTTCGTTCAAATATCGGTCGTCGCGGTTTGTGCGGACGGGGATTCGGGCGCAGACGCTCGCATCCAGTTCTTTGGGGGAGCAAGCCCATTGCTTGGTCGTGTAGCCCTTGAAAAACTTCTCGTAAAAGACGCGTCCGACTTTCGAAAGCACAAAGTCTTCCGAGTTTTTTGGGTGCTCGATTTTCTGGCAGTTTTCGGCGAGCCAAGCTTCCATTTCTTCGCTCGAGGACGGGCGGCCCAGGTATTGTTCGAAGGTGTTTAAGTTGACGGGAAACTGCCAGTAGCGCCCTTCCGTGAAAGAAAGGATTTTGTAATCGACCGGGTGCCATGCGGTGAATTGCGAGAGGTAGTTTCGCACCGCTTCGTTGTTTGTGCGGAAGTAGTGGGGGCCGTAGGAGTGGACTAGGACACCGGAGGGATCGTAGGAATCGTGGGAGTTGCCGCCGATGTGGGGGCGTTTTTCCACGACGAGGCATGATTTTCTGAGACGGGTCGCGATGCGTTCCGCCATCGTCAGACCCGAAAAGCCGGCGCCGACGATTAAAAAATCAAATTTCCATGCCATTGCGGAAACGATACTTTTTTTTCTTTCCGGTTGAAGAAAAAAACAATCGGGGCGGGAGTTGGGGAGTTTTTTATTTTTACACGAGGGGAGGTTTTGGGTAGCGTGCGGGGATCGTGGAGAAGTTGACGCATTTCTATCGGACTGCATCGAGGTTGGTTTTTTTGCTGGTCGGATATTCGGGATTGATCGTGCTGGCGCTTTGGCTGAGCTTGCAGATTCGTTTCGATTTTTCCGTAGAACCGCTTTATTCCGAGAGATTTCTTTTTGCTCTTGCGCTGGTTTTGCCCGTCAAACTGGCGGCGTTTGGTTTTTTTCGGCAGTTCGGGAGTTTGCTGACCTTTTTTAGTTTGCCCGACGCGAAGAGGATTTTTTTGGCGTTGGCGGTTTCGTCTTTGGTGTTGCTGGCAGTTTGGTTTTTTTCAGGTGGTTCGTGGATGTTGCCGCGCGGGGTTTTGGTGATCGATTTTGTGATTTCCCTGCTCGTGTTTTTTGGGATGCGGACGGGGTTGCGGATTGTCCGGGAGCGGTCTTTGTTTGGCGACAGGCAAAAAGGGGCGGCCAGGAATGTTGCGATCATCGGTGCGGGGGAAAGCGGTTCGGCGTTGTTTCGGGAAATCCAGTCGAAGCAAGGACTCAATCTGCGGGTCGTTTGTTTCGTGGACGATGACCCGTCGAAAATCGGGGGGACTTTGCACGGCAGAGAGATTTTGGGGCCGATTCACAAGATGGCAAAAATCGCCGATCACCTAGATATATCCAAGGCGATCATCGCGATGCCAAACGCCAAATCCGGCGTGATTCGCGACACGGTTGCCATCCTGAATGCCAGCGGGATCGAGCACGACATTTTGCCTACGGTTTCCCAGATTTTGCACCACCAGGTAAGCATCAATTTTTTGCGGACGGTCAATCCCGAGGATTTGTTGGGGAGGCCGCCCGTGACGCTGGATGAACCGGGGTTGCGGGAGATGTTGCGCGGGGGCACGGTGATGGTCACGGGGGCGGGCGGCAGCATCGGCAGCGAGTTGTGCCGCCAAATTGCGTTTTTCAATCCAGAGCGACTCGTCCTTGTCGAACGCTCCGAACCCGCGCTTTTTTCCATCGAACAAGAGCTGAAAAACTCCTTCCCCTACCTCCTCGCGGAACCTTGCGCAACCAGCGTTTGCAACCGTCCGGGCCTGGCTGCAATTTTTGAAAAATACCGCCCTTCCGTCGTCTTCCATGCGGCGGCGCACAAGCATGTGCCGCTGATGGAGAAGCAACCGGCGGAAGCCTTGATTAACAACTGTTTAGGGACATGGAATACCGGGAGTTTGGCGGCGGCGGCGGGGTGCAAAAAAGCGGTTTTGGTTTCGACCGACAAGGCGGTCAACCCGACGAATGTGATGGGGGCGACCAAGCGGGTCGCCGAGATGGTTTGGGCGGAACTCCAAGACCAATCTCCGGCGGGGGGTTGCTGTTTTTCCGCCGTGCGTTTCGGAAATGTGCTTGGGAGTTCGGGCAGCGTGATCCCGATTTTTCGCAAGCAGATCAGCGCGGGTGGGCCCGTGACGGTGACTCACCCGGAAGTCACCCGTTTTTTCATGAGCATTCCGGAGGCGGCGGGACTGATTTTGCAATCGGCATTCCAGTCTTCCGGGGGCGAAATTTTTGTTTTGGACATGGGGGATCCGATCAAAATTTCTGACATGGCGCGGCAGATGATCGAGCTTTGCGGGCTCCGTCCGGACGAAGATATAAAAATTGTTTTTACCGGGTTGCGCCCAGGGGAAAAACTGTTTGAAGAAACGATCCATTCCGCCGAAAATGTCACGGAGACCGGGCATAAAAAAATCATGCTGTTGCGCCCGGAAGCGAACCGGAGGACGAGTGATATGGTGCGCCAACTCCAGACGCTTTGTGAAGGAATCTGTTCGGTTGCGCCCGAAGCGATCAAGGAAAGCCTTCACGCATTGGTCCCCGAATACAAGATTTGGAAAAACGGCTGAGTTTTTCCGCCAAAAAAAGCGCATCGGACAGCGGGAGCACAATCAAGCCATCCCGCTTTTCGTCCCAGAAAAAACGATTGCAAAGACGCGGGAAAAATCGCTGAATCTTCCCATGATCGACCGATATGGTTTTTGCAGGATCGCCGCCGCTACCCCCCCTTTGGAATTGGCGGATGCGCCAGCGAATGTCTCCCGGCTTTGCGAGGGGATCGGCGATGCCGTTTCGGCGGGTGCCCGTGTTGTTGCCACGCCGGAACTAGGGTTGACGGGTTATTCCTGCGGGGATCTTTTTTATCAGCAATCCCTTCTCGACCAAGCCGAAAAAGGTCTCGCCGATCTCGTAGAATTGACGAAAGAATTTCCCGCGTTGTTTGCCGTCGGTCTTCCCGTCCGCTGGCAGCAACGCCTCTACAACGCTGCCGCCGTATGTTTCCGAGGGCAAATCCTCGGGGTTGTCCCGAAAACGCATTTGCCCTCCCGAGGCGAGTTTTATGAAACCCGTTGGTTTACTCCCGCGCCCGATCTTTGTGGGCTAAGCATTTCGCTTTGTGGCACTTGCGTCCCCTTTGGCACCGACCTGATTTTTTCTCCCGCCGGCCAAGAAAATCTCGGTATCGGTATAGAGATTTGCGAAGATCTTTGGGCGGTGGAACCTCCGAGCGGACAGATGGCGCTTGCGGGTTGCACGGTGTTTTTGAATCTTTCCGCCAGCCCGGAAGTTCTCGGCAAGTCGGTTTATCGGAAAAACCTCGTCGCGCAGCAGTCTGCGCGCACGCTCTCCGCCTACCTTTACTGTTCGGCGGGCCCCGGCGAATCGTCCGCCGACCTCCTTTACGGCGGGCATTCTTTGGTCGCAGAAAACGGGAATCTCTTGGCGGAATCCACACGGTTTTCTTTTGAAAAACAAATCCTTTCCGCCGATGTGGACATCGCTTTTCTCGCGCACGAACGCAGGGTCAACTCCTCTTTTTCCGGCGCGAAAGCCAGGCGCATTTTCCGCAACATCTCCTTCCAAATCAAAGACAAAAACTTTGTCCGCACCCCGTTGCTGCGCCCGCTTTCCCCATCGCCCTTCGTCCCGGAAGACGCTTCGCGCAGAGAAGAAAGCTGCCGGGAAATTTTTGCGATCCAATCCACGGCACTGGCGCGCAGGTTTCGTTCTACGGGTTCCCGCCGTGCGGTTCTCGGGCTTTCGGGTGGGCTCGATTCGACGCTGGCTCTCTTGGTTTGCCTGGAAGCTTTTTCCAGAGTTTCTTTGCCGAAAAAAAACCTCTTGGCCGTCACGATGCCGGGTTTTGGGACAACGGGAAGAACCCGTGCAAATGCTTCTGCGCTGGCGAAGCTTTTGGGCGTGGAACTGCGGGAAATTTCGATCGCCGCCGCGGTGGAGGGGCATTTCCGCGACATCGGGCATCCGATGGAAGACCATGGCGTGACTTTTGAGAACGCGCAAGCGAGAGAACGAACCCAAATTTTGATGGACTTGGCAAACCGGGAAGGCGGGCTAGTGATCGGGACGGGCGACCTTTCGGAGTCTGCTTTGGGGTGGTGCACTTTTAACGGGGATCACATGAGCATGTATCATGTCAATGCGGGAATCCCGAAAACGCTTGTCCGTTATTTGGTCGAGTGGTGCGCGGAAGAGTTTTACCGGGGCGAGACCGCGAAAATCCTCCATGATATTTGCGATACACCGATTACGCCGGAATTGCTTCCGCTGGCCGAAGACGGTTCTTTGCAACAGCAGACGGAATCCGTTGTCGGCCCCTACGACCTGCACGACTTTTTTCTTTTCCATGCGATTCGCCGGGGAGCGGAACCGGAAAAAATTTCCTTTTTGGCCCGGCAAGCGTTTGGTGAAAGATTTTCCGAAGAAGAAATCGAGCGTTGGAAATCCGTTTTTTACCGCCGTTTTTTTGCCGCGCAATTCAAGAGAAATTCTGTGCCGGACGGGCCGAAGGTTGGTTCGGTCGCGCTTTCTCCGAGAGGGGATTGGAGGATGCCCAGCGATGCGTCTTCTTCTGGTTGGCTGGGGACGAACGGGGAATGACAGTGGAGGATGGAAAAATGGTTTTTTTTGCCCGCAAGGGAAAAAAGGCATTCCGTCCCGGCAATCATCTGTGTTGGGGGTGGAACAAAACTGGACAGCGATTGAACAAAACTGGAATTGTGCAGGATTAGGAGGAAAAAGCGTGTTATTTTGGTGCTGTTTTTGCGGTTCATCCGCAGAAAGTGTGTTTTGCTCTGTGGAGACAGAGAATGCGGAGGCG
>DYNR01000453.1 GCA_020720945.1 Chthoniobacter flavus
GGCGTCCATTCGTGCAGCCTGTGAAAATACGGTTGCTGGTGCGGCGAGGTGGAGCTGATCACGGGTTCTCCGTTTGCCCCCGCGTAGTCGTAGCGGCCAAAAGAAATTTTCGCTTCTGTCCCCGCATCCCGGAAGTTTTCGCCCCACAAGCGGCCTAAAGGCACGGTCGCCCAAATGCGCCATCCTCCTTCGACCGCTGCTACCCGATGAGAAAATAGCGGTTCCCGCACGACCAAATCTTCCAAACTCGCCTCGGGGTGATTTTTCAAATATCCTTCTTCGGGAAAATGGAGTTGCCAGATGAAACCATTCGGGGCCAGATGGAACTCGTGGTAATCAGCGCGACCTGGACCTTGGAGGAAAATTTCAAAGACATCGCCCAGTTGATGCAGCCTTTGGTGATCGGCGGTGGCGCGGTTCACCGGCGAATCATCCTCTAAAATTGCGTCCACTTGCAACGAGTCCCTTTCTCGCCCCAAGCGGACAATCCCCGGACGGAAAGCTTCTTCCACTTCCGCGCGCCACGCTTGCCTAAAACGCAAAATAGGAGGTTCCGCCCCTGCTGCACAACCGCAATCGCCGTTTTTTTCTTTCACTGGTATTTCCTGTTTTTTGGCTTTCGTTTTTTCTTTCGCAGAGAATCCGCACGCCTCCACGGCTTCAAAAACTCGGGGAAAAATCGAGATTTCCTTTTTTTTTGCGAAGGAAGGCATCATACTGGCGGCATTCCAAAAATGAATCAAAAAATCATCTTCTCTTTTTTGTTGAGCGCTGTCTGTTTGCCCGTTTTTTTCGGGATTTCCGGCTGCGACAGCGTTTCTGGCTTGCAGGGCGGAGACCCGAAAGAAAAAGGCGAGCAAGCACTTGCGGCAAAAGATTACGGCAAAGCGGTCCGTTTTTACGAGGAAGCTTTGGATGGCACGCAAAAAACGGCGGACATCCATTATCGTTTGGCCATCATTTACGATAACTACTTGAAAACCAGCAAGGGAACGAAATCGGCGGACTATTTGATCAGCGCGATCCATCACTACAAACGCTTCCTTGCGTTAGCGCCTGCAACCAAAAGGAAAGACGAAGTCGAAAAATCCATGGATCGGTTGAACCGGGAACTCGCGATCCGTTTGGGAGACGAAGGGCTTGTTTCCAAAGCCGAAGCCATCCGCATCCGCAACGAAAACGAAGCACTCAAAAAACAAATTTCCTTTTTCCGGGAAGACCGCAATTCTCAAAAGCAAAAAACAGGCAAACCGCCGACCGATTCCAAGGGTTTTTCAAAAGTCCCGCAAACGCGCGCAGCGGAAACCGTCGTCGGGCCAGATACCCGCACTTACACGGTAAAAAAAGGCGATACTCTGGGCAGCATCGCTAAAAAGTTTTATAATTCAAAAGACCGCTGGAAAGACATCGAGGATGCCAACCACAATCAGCTTCAAGGCAGCACGAACCTCCGCGAAGGCCAGGTGTTAATTATCCCGTAAACCAAAAGATTCGGCTTCTTCACCCC
>DYNR01000007.1 GCA_020720945.1 Chthoniobacter flavus
CCATTCTCGGATTTTACACCGGGCTGACATTTTGACCTGAATCCGTGAGATATACTGAAACCGCTTAATGACGCTGAATCTACGCTGAAAGGGGAGAGGGAATGGATGCGTTTCTATGCAGAAGGAATGTCCCCCAGTCGATGCGCGCACCCTCCCCGACCTCTTTATTTTTTTAGCGTAGATTCAGCGTTTTTCAGCGGTTGTAATTTTTATCGGTTTTCGTGCAAATCCTTAGTCCAAGTGCTTGGTGAAGAGGCTGTTGCCGATTTGTTTTTTTGCGCTATGTTTTGCGTCAGCGGCCATGGAGGCGATTTGATTGTAGGAGGTGCAACCGTGCAAATGGGGGACCAGAGCGCCGATCGAAAGCGAAAGGATAGGGAAGAATCGCTCTTCCCCGTTGCGGTCGGATGCGACGATTCCACCCCGTTGCCTGTCGTTTTCGGAGTAAAACGCCGGAGCAACCGCCTCGAATTTTTCCAGCATTTCCAAACAGCGGGAATGCCAGTTTTCGCTGCGCAGAACCACGATAAAGTCATCGCCGCCAATGTGTCCGACAAAGTCTTTTTGCGGGTCGGCGAGAGAGAGTAAAATTTTAGCTAGGGCCTGGATGACCAGGTCTCCCTTTTCGTAGCCGTAAACATCGTTGAACGGCTTGAAGTGGTCGAGGTCGCAATACGCGACGACGAAAAGTTTGTTTTTTTGCAGAAGGTTTTCGATGTATTCGCCGATGGGGACATTTCCGGGGATTTGCGTGAGAGGGTTTGCGTAGCGGGCGTTGCGGATTTGGAGTTCGGTGATTTTTGCAAGAAGCTCAATGATTTTTCCGACGCCCCTGTAAGCCCCCTTTTCGCAGATGATGAAATCTTGTTCGGGGAGCAGCTTGAAATGCGAGGTTAGCTGGAGGCTGACTTCTTCCACTAACATATTGACATCGAAGACGATATGATTTGTTTCCATCACGCTGCCGACAGGTTTTCTCCCGTGGAGTTCGCGCCCGTAGCGTTTCAGGAACAGGTGCATCAAGCTGTTTCTGCGGACGATGCCGACGGGGGCGTGCAACTCGTTGACGACCGGGAAGGATTGGATTTCCGGGTTCGAGTGAAACAGGTCTGCGACTTCTTCGACCGTGGCGGATGGGTGGACGAAAGGGACTTCAGAGATGAGGCACTCGACCGTGTTCGACCGGGGTTGGGAAAGTTTGTAAGAGGGGTTCGTTGATGCGAGGAACAGATTTTGCGAGACTTCTTTTTGCGGGGTGGCGGAGGGGGGGGCGAAGTAGTCGCCTTGGGCCAGTCGCAGGCCGAGGGCGCGGATTTCTTGGAAGTCCGTCACGGATTCCACCCCTTCGGCGATCAGGTGGCAGTTCAGCCGCAAAGCCACATCCCGGAATGCCCGGATGAAATCTTTTTTGATCGGGGCGGCTTGGATGCCTTCCAAAAAATAGCGGTCTAGCTTGATGAACTCCGGGCGTAACTCGGACCACATCCGCATATTGCCTTCGGCCATCCCTGCGCCCGCGAGGGCGATCTGGATGCCGAGCAGGCGGAGAGATTGTGTAACTTTTTCCAATTCAACGAGTTCTTTTTGTCCGGAGACATCCCCGATTTTCAAAACGAGATTTTCCGGCGGCATCGAGTGCTTGTCTAATGCGGGGAGCAAAACGGAAGAAAGAAAAGAAGGAGAAAAAAGCGACTCGATGCTGATGGCGAAAAATAGTTTTCCCGGGGTTGCCGCGATACTAAATCCGGCGACGGCGGTTTCTAGTGCCAAGGATTCCAAATCGGCGAAAACTCCTTCGGATGCGGCGATATGTTTCAGGAGAAACCAGTGGGAGAAACTGTTTTCCGGAGTGCCGCAAATCGTGGCTTCGTGTGCGATGATTTTTTGTTCTGCAAGCGAAATGACGGGAGAATAAGAAGCTGTCAGCCCTCCCTGTTTGAGCAGAGAAAAAAATTTTTGCGATAGGTCGGCAGGTGCTTGGTTCGATGGCATATAGCGGTGACAGGGAAAGCATTGGGGGAGAAGGGCGGGGAGTCAAGTGACGATCCTGTAACAGAGGACGCCCCTTTGTTTTTAGGGGATGGGGTCAGTGATCCGTGGGATCTTTTGTGTTTTGAAGAATTGCAGATTGCGGAAGGTAGATTGCAGAAGAGGGAGGAAAAAAAGAAAAGCGGCGAGAGAAAAAGGAAGGGAAAGGGGCTGAGGAGGGGAGAAATATGGTGAAAATGTAACATTCTACAGGTTGCCGTCCCGTGGGGATAAAGCGTAACTCAAACGCAATGTCACGGCAGTTACGCACTACCGATTTTTTCGGGGGACAGTCGGAAAATAGAGAGATCTTCAGCATTAACATGTTGGGGACAAGTGCGTTATTGTTTGTAAGTGCCTTGTGTTTCATGGGGGATGCCCGGGGTTCAAACGGTTTTGACACGGGGGATGCGCCTTCCCGCGAGCAGACGGCGGCGGCGGTTTCCGCCATGGCGGAGAAGCCTTCCACGATGGATATCCGCGAGTATCGGATTACGGGAATCAAGACGCTATCTCGCACCGAAGTGGAGATGGCGGTTTATGGATTCACGGGGCCGAAGCGGGTGGAGGCGGATATCGAAGCCGCCCGCGCCGCACTCGAAAAGGCGTATCATGACAAGGGTTACCAGACCGTTTCGGTGAGCGTTCCGCCCCAGCGTCCAGTCCGGGGAATCATTGTTTTGCAGGTGAAGGAAATGCCGGTTGGCAACTTGACCGTGAAGGGGTCGCGGTATTTCGATGTCGAAAAAATCCGGAAAATGGCACCTTCCTTGGCGGAAGGAAAAGTTCCGAATTTCAACGATGTGCAGCGGGATATCATCGCGCTGAACCTGATGCCGGACCGGAGGGTGACGCCGTCGTTGAAAGCGGGGAAAGAGGAAGGGACCGTCGATGTGGAACTCGAAGTGAAGGACAAGTTTCCTTTGCACGGGAGCATCGAATTGAACAACCGATACAGTTTCAATACGACCCCGTTGCGGCTGGATGTTTCCGCCCGATACGACAACTTGTGGCAGCTTGGGCACACGGTGGGGTTTGGGTATCAGGTTGCGCCGCAAAGGCCTTCGGATGCCACGGTTTATTCTGGGTATTACATTGCCAGGGCGCCGGGGGTGGATTGGGTTGCGTTGATGTTGCAAGGGACGCGGCAGAACAGCGATGTTTCGACTTTGGGAGGGTCGGACAGCATAGGGAACGGGGTGGTTTTAGGGGGGAGATTTTTGTTTAACTTGCCTTCCAAGAAAGGGTTTTACCAATCGGCGAGCATGGGGTTGGACTACAAACGGTTCGAGCAAGACTTGGTGATGGGAGACCAGATCGTTTCCAGCCCGGTCGGGTATTGGCCGTTTAGCGCGGGATATAACGGGACGCTGGTGGGGAAAAATTATCTTACGGAGTGGAACGGGGGAGTGTGTTTTAGTTTTCGTGGGACGGACGCCAAAGAGCAGGAGGAGTTCGACAGTCGCCGTTACAATGCCGACGCGAATTTTTTCTATTTTCGTGGTGGGTTGGCGCACACGCAGGAGTTGCCGTGGGGTTTTCAGTTGGCGGGCGAGTTGCAAGGGCAAGTGACGGCGAACCCGCTGATCGACAGCGAGCAGTTCAGTTTGGGGGGACAGACGACGGTGCGGGGTTACTTGGAATCTGCCGTTGCCGGGGACAGCGCAGTTTGCGGGTCGCTGGAAGTGAGGACCCCTTCGTTGCTCGGTTGGGTGCGCCGGGAAGACACCGAATTGCGGCTTTTTTGTTTTTTGGATGGGGGCAAGGCATGGCTTAACGATGGGTTGCCCGAACAGACTTCCGAGTTTTCGTTGTGGAGTTACGGTGTCGGTGGGAATTTCCGGTTTTTCAAAAATTGGAACGGTGTGGCGTTTGTGGGGGTTCCGCAAATTTCGCAAACCGGCACCGCCGCTGGAGCACCGCTTTTTTCTTTCCGTTTATGGACCGAACTATGAAGAAGAACATGAAATCAAAACCTCGTTTTTTAGAAGTGTTGGCGCTCGTTGCCGCCTGTTGGTTTTTTTGGCAGGCGGATGCGAACGCCTGGTGGGACAAGGGGTGGGAGGGGCGGAAGTCCGTGGTGGTCGATAGCGGGGCAGCGGGGGCGAGCGTCGAAGGTTCGCCCGGCAACGCGTTGGTTTTGTTGCGGTTGCATCAAGGGAATTTCGATTTCGGGAGCGTGCAGGAGGGGGGGGCAGATTTTCGTTTCATCGCCGAAGACGATAAAACTCTGTTGCCGTATCACATTGAAAAATTCGACAGCTTGATGAATGAAGCGTTCGTGTGGGTTGGGGTGCCCGAACTCCAGGCAGGCAAGCCGGCAAAATTTTTTCTCTATTACGGAAACCCCAGCGAAAAGATGGATGCGCCGCCCGCCCAGAAAGAAACTTACGATGATGCGACGGTGTTAGTTTATCATTTCGGCGTTTCCGGCAATCCGCAAGATGCGACAAAAAACGGCAACAACGCGACGGCGGGCGGGGCGGTATCGGAAGGTGCATTGATCGCTGCCGGGTTGCGGGCTATCGGAAATACGGCGGTAGCAATCCCGGCATCCGATTCTTTGAAAATCGGAGAGGGGCAAGCGTTGTCATGGTCCTGTTGGATCAAGGCGACGACGCTTCCCGAGCGGGCGACGATTTTTTATTGGGGAGATGATGCGGCGCGGTTGGAAATCGGTTTGGATGCGGGAGTTCCTTTTGCGGAAGCCATCGGAGGTGGGGCGAAAAAGAAGGCGCAAGGAACCGAAGCGGTGCCGGTGGGGGTTTGGGCGCATTTGGCTTTTGTTTCGGACGGGAACGGAGGGACGCTGTATGTGAACGGGAAAGAAGTGGGGAAGATGGAAGGTGGGTTGCCAGCAATTTCTGGAGGGGCGACTCTCGGGGCGTTGCCGGATGGAACCAAGGGGGCAGTCGGAGAAATCGACGAGGTGGAGATTTCCAAGGTGGCGAGAAGCAAGGCGTGGGTGCAGTTTGCCGCCCTCGGTCAAGCGGGTGGAGATGCGAGCGGGAAGCTCGTTGCCATGGGAGAAGGCGAGGGCGGTGGAGGCGGGGGGCACGGGGCGTTTTCCGAAGCTTTGGAGCACCTTTCCCTTTTCGGAGACATCGCAAAAAACATGATGTTCGATGGGTGGGTGGTCATTTTTTGCTGTTGCATCATGATGGTGATCGGGTGGAGCGTCGCGATACGGAAGTTCCTGTATTTGAAGAAAATCCAAAAGGGAGGGGACGAGTTTTTGCGGCAGTGGAAGCAGGTTTCCAGAGATTTGACCGCGCTGGACCACCGCGATGCCGAGAGTGTGAAAAGCATGGGAGGTAAGGCTGGGGCAAAGATTCAAAAGCTCATGCACTTGTCGCCCTTGTATCACATTTACCACATCGGTTCCGAAGAGATTTCTCACAGGCTCGATTTGTTGGGGGGAGGGTTTCAAGGGCTTTCCGCCCGTTCGATTCAAGCCATCAAAGCGAGCCTTGATTCTGGGTTGGTTCATGAAGTTCACCGTCTCAACAAAGGGCTGATTTTTTTGACCATCAGCATAGCCGGGGGGCCTTATATCGGGTTGCTCGGGACGGTCATGGGCGTGATGATCACCTTTGCCGTCATTGCAAAAAGCGGTGAGGTCGAGGTCAATTCGATTGCCCCCGGTATTGCCAGTGCATTGTTGGCGACGGTTGCCGGGCTGGTCGTGGCGATTCCCGCGCTCTTCATTTACAGCTACTTGAGCAGCCAGATCAAAGACACCGTCAGCAACATGAACATCTTCATCGACGAGTTCATCACGAAGATGGCGGAGTTTTATCCCGAAAACAAAACTTCTTCCGAAAGGGGCGAACGATGAGTGGCGGAGACGAAAAATCCTACGACGACATCAATGTGACCCCGATGGTCGATCTCTATTTGGTGTTGTTGCTGATTTTCATCATCATGACAACGGCGGGGGTGCAGGGGGTGAAAGTTGATTTGCCCAAGGGCAGCAAAGCACCAGCGCTTGGGGGTCCGAAAAGCAAAGCGATAACGGTCAACAACGAAGGGAAGATATTTCTCGATACGGTGCCCGTCAGTTTGGCGGAGTTGGAAAGCAAGCTTTCCGAACACAAAGGGAAGAATCCGGAGTTTCCCGTGGTCGTCCGGGGGGATCGCGGGACGCAGTATCAGGGGATCATGGATGTTTTGGATGTCGTTGGGCGTGTGGGGATTTCGCAGATTGGGTTGGCGACGGCGGGGCCCAAGTGAGTTGAATTGGATATGATCGAAGACGAAGACGAGCAGGAAAAAAGTTTTTTTGGCAGGCACAAGATCAAGGTCGTTGTGGTTTTGGTTTTGTTGCTCGGAGGCGCAGGTGTGGCTATTTTTTCTTCCAAGGAGACTCCAAAAAAGAAGGTAGTTTCCAATGTGGTGAACATCCTCCCGCCTTTGCCGCCGCCGCCCCCTCCTCCGCCACCCCCTCCGCCCAAAGAGAGACCGCCAGAGCCGGAAACGGTGAAAGAAGAAAAGTTTCAGCCCGAAGAAGCACCGGCCACCGAGCCAGAGCCAGCGCAAGATCCGGCGCCGGCACCCATGGGCACAAACATCGAAGGGAACGGGCCGGATGCGTTCGGTTTAGCGAAAGGAGGCGGCAACGGGATGATCGGAGGAAGCGGGAGTGGAGGCGGGGGAAAAGGAGGGTCGAAGTATGGTTTTTATGCCGGGCAAGTGCAGCAAAGCGTAGTCGAAGCGTTGCGGCGGCACAAGCGGACCCGCTCCGCCAATTTAGAAGTTAAAGTGCGAATCTGGATGGATGGGGGAGGCAAAGTCACCCGCGTCGCGTTGGGAGGATCTTCGGGCGATGGAGATATGGATCGGGTGATCCGCGAAGAAATTCTCGCAGGTTTGCAGTTTCCAAGTCCCCCGCCAGAAGGAATGCCGATGCCTATTGTCCTGCGCCTTTCCGCAAAAAGACCAAATTGAACCATGAAGCTATCTCAAAAATTTTTCCCCTGTTTGAAGCGGCAAGCCCGGCGGATGCTGTTGCCGGTCGTTTTTGCACCGGTATCGGCGTTTGCCACGGATGTTCAAGTTTCTCAAAGCGGAAATAAAAAGCGGATTGTTTTTGATTATTCCAAGCAACCAGCGCCAGTCGCCGCAAGCCCGACCCCTTCGCCCGAGCAGAAGGAAACGCCACAGCCTGAGGCGGTTCCTGTCTTTGCGCCAACACCAACGCCGACACCGACCCCAACGCCAGTGCCGATGCCGGAACCTGCGAAGCAGCAGGAAACGAATTTTGGTGGCAGTGTTTTGCCTGCAAAAGAAGCGGCACCTTCGCCCAAGGAAACGCCGGCAAAACTTGCGGAATGGTCGGATTCTCCCAAAAAAGAGCCGGAAAAAAAGGTGGAAAATCCCAAGACTTTTTCCTCGCCGCTTCCGGTTGCGAAAGAAGGGAGCGCATCGATTTCGCCGATTAAAAAAGAAGAAGTTCTGATTGCACCCGAAGCTGTTTTGCCGGGAGTTTCTTCCGCATTGCCCACGCCATCACCCAAGCCAAAACCTGTCGTTTCTTCTACGCCTGAGCAACCGAGCGTGGCGGAGCAAAAGCCCACGGCAGAACCTAAGAAAGAAGTTTTTCCAACCCCTTCTCCGGCGAGCGAGAGCAAAGAAGTTGCAAAAAATGCCGAGCCGATGCCCACGCCGTTGCCTGTTCCGAAAGAGCCCGTCCGGGTTTTGGAGGAAACGCCGTTGCCCGAGTATGCGGGAGGCGGGGCAGAGCCGCAAATCGGGGCCTCTGGGGAGTTGCCGACGCCCACGCAAAGCGTCACGATCAACCTCATTTACAAGCTTGTCCAGCGGGGTATTTTGACAAAAGAAGAGGCGGACGAAATGGTGCGGCAGGCGGAAGCCGAAGCGGAAGTCGCGCGGATGCAGGCGCAAACCGAAATGGTGGCTATCGCGCAAACCGTTGTCATGCAGGTAGTCCCGGAGCAAGTGGCGGTTGCGGTGGCGCAGTCCGAAGGTTCTTCAGACGACATCCGTGTGGCGCATATCCCCGAGCCCGTGCGAATGCAGATCAAGGAAGACATCAAATCCGAGCTGGCGGCAGAAAAGAGTTTCGGGAAGTGGGCATCGGGAGTCGGCCTGCCGAAGTGGGTGCAAAACACGCATCCGTTTTTCGATTTGCGCGTTCGGTTCGAGGGTGATTATTTCCCCAACGGGAACGATGCGAGCGGAGCATTTCCCAACTTTAATGCGATCAACACGGGATTGCCCTACGACACTACGGGCGACCAGTTTGCGCCGCAGTTGAATGTCGATCAGAACCGCACCCAGTTTCGGTTGCGCGCCCGTTTGGGGGCAGAAATCGAACTTGCCGACAATTTCAGCACGGGTTTCCGGATTGCGACTGGGCAGAACAATTCGCCGGTTTCCACCAACCAGAGCATGGGGTTGGCGAGTTCGGCGACCCAGGGGCAAGGCGGGAATTTCAGCAAGTATGCGCTCTGGCTCGATCGGGCGTTTATTCGCTACGATTACGCGGTCAAAGAGAAGCAAGTTCTCGGGGTCATGGCGGGGAGGATCGACAATCCGTTCGTTTCGACCAAGCTCCTTTGGGATGACGATTTGGGGTTCGACGGGGCGGCACTCACGGCGAAATACGAAGTTTTTTCGGGCGTGACACCGTTCATTACCAGCGGAGCCTTCGTGGTTTACAATACGGATTTCAATTTTTCCTCCAACCAGCCGGCGAAGTTTGCCAGCTACGACAAATACCTTTATGCGGTGCAGACAGGTGTAGGTTGGAAGCCCTCCAAGGACTGGGAGATGAAGGTGGCAGCGGCCTATTACTATTTTCATAACATCGAAGGGAAGCTGTCTTCTCCTTACAGCCCGCAAAACCAAAGCGATGCCAGCGACACCGACAACAGCCGGCCTTCGTTCGCGCAAAAAGGGAACACCTACATGGCCATCCGCAACATCGTCCCCGATGCGAGCAACGATTACGGGGCGATCAACCAGTGGCAATATTACGGCCTTGCCTCGCAGTTCCACGAAGTCGCGCTTACGGGGCGACTCGACTACAACGGGTTTGAGCCGGTGCAGGTTTCTTTGGTTGGAGAAGTGGTGCAAAATGTGGGTTTCAACAAAACCGATGTCGGTGCGATTGCTGTCAACAACCGGGGGGCGATCGACGCGACGGAACTCGATGCGATCGGGGCGTATGAAGGGAACCCGCTTGGTTGGCTCGTGGAGTTAAAAATCGGGACGCCGAGCCTTGCGAGACGGTGGGATTGGATGCTCGATTTCGGCTACCGCTATATCGGGAGCGATGCGGTCGTGGATGGGTTCAACGATTCCGATTTCGGTTTGGGCGGAACCAACATGAAGGGTTTCACGGTTGGGGGGCATCTTTCCCTTTCCGAAAATGTCTTTCTTTCGTTGCGCTGGATGGGCTCGGACAGCATCGCCGGGCCGACCTACAAAACCAACATCATCCAGTTCGACATCAATTCCAAATTTTAAGATTTATGAAAAAGCGGAGAAACATGGTTTTGCTGGTTGTCGGGGTTTTCGTTTTGCTTGCTGGGGCGGCGTTTTCTCGTGCGGCGGCAGAAGAGGGGGGAGTCGAGCAAAAGTTGCGGGAAGCGTTGCGGGATGGGATGTTGAAACTTCGGGATGCCCAAGGGAAAATTGCTGCGTTGCAGGCAGAGCAAGTCGCCAGCGAGGAAAAAATCAAAGAGCTGAAATCCAAGGCGGACACTCTGGCGAAAGACCTGATGGCGGAACGGAATGCTTCCGCCAACCGCATCGCGGAGCTTTCCGCGAAGCTCGAAGAGAAAACCAATTTTTCTAACTCGTTGCAAGTCAAGATGGAACGGTGGAAAAAATCTTACCAGGAAGCCGTTGTGATGGCGGCGAAAAAAGAGACCGAGCGTGCCAAGCTCGAATTAAAGACCATCGAATTGGGGCGGTTGGTCGAGTCGCACGAGCTGAAAAACATCCAGATGTATCAGGCGGGGATGGAGACGCTCGAACGCTACCAAAAGTTTGGGTTGGGCGATGCGCTGCTGGCGAGGGAACCCTTCATTGGAACGACCCGGGTAAAATTTCAAAACTTGACCGAGGAATTTGCCGACAAGCTCGCCGATGCAAAAATCAAAAAAGGTGCACCGAAAGAAGGCGAGAAACCGGTGCCGCAAGAAGCAGAAAAAGCGCAGGAAAAGGAATCTGCGGAAACGAAAAAAGAACCCAAGAAATGACGGAAGAAATTTTACCATTATGAAAAACAAAAACCATTTCCACGCCAGGAAAACAGCGGCAAAAAATGCGGTGGCGGCTCTTCTTTTCGGAGGGGTGTTCGCCGTTATCCCGTGCAAAGCCGAAACCGATCCCGTGGTCGCGAAGGTCGGAGAAACGGAAATCAAAGCTTCGCAAATCCGTCCGTCTCTTTCCGGGATGTCGCGAGCGGACAAAGAAAATTTCCGGGTGAATCCTGGGGCGTTGAACCAGTTGGCGAGGTCGTTGATTTTGCAGCAGGTGCTTTTCCGCGAAGCGGCGGCGGCGGGGTGGGACAAAGAAAGCGAGGTTGTTGCGAAGGTCGAGCGGGCCAAGCAAGCGGTTGTCGCTGAAGCGTATTTGGACTCCGTGACCAAAGTGCCCGACGGGTTCCCCAGCGCGCAGGAAGTCCAATCGTTTTACGAGGCGAAAAAGGAGGCATTCCGTATTCCCAAGCAATACGAGTTGGCGCAGATTTACATTTCTTTTTCCAAGGAGGCGGGCAAGGCGGGAGAGGAAAAGGCCAAGGGAAAAATAGAGGCGGTAGCCAAAGCCATCAAAGGGGGGGCGGATTTTTCCGCGCAAGCGGTCGAGGCCAGCGAAGAGAGGGAAAGCGCGGTTCGTGGCGGTGTCGTCGGGTGGTTGGCTGAGTCGGCGATCCGTCCGGAAATCCGGGCGAAAGTGGTGGGGTTGGGCAAGGGGGCAACCAGCGAGCCCATCCGATTAGACGACGGGTTTTATCTGGTTAAAGTCAAAGATAGCAAGGAAGCGAGAGTGGCTGGATTGGAGGAAGTTAAGGGGCGTGTGGCCGATTTTCTCCGGGAAGAGCGGGCGAAGAAAAACAGGGAAATTTACCTGTCCAAGCTGCAGCAGATGCAGCCGGTTTCTGTGAATGAAGTCGCGCTGGGGACATTGGTGGCGGATTGAGTTTTTGCGGGGTTCGCATTTTTTTTAGAAGGGAAAAACCCATGGAAACAGGAGGGATCAAGTCGTTGCTGAGACGATGGAAGTTGGGGCTTTTGGTGGTGGCGGTGCTTGCACTTGTTGCGGCGGGAGGTGTCATGGCGGGTTACAAAAAAGGGTTGAAGGAGGGTTTTTTGCGGGCCAGCAATTTCACGATCAAATCCGGCGTTAAAGTTTCGCCCGAGTTTGAGGTGGGTTTGAACCAAGCTCTGGAGGATTTGCGGTATGGTTCGCCCCAGCGCGCCGTCCAGACCCTCGAAGGTTTAAACAAAAACAATCCCGGGGTTTCTTCGCTTTGTTATTTGCAGGCACTTGCCGCCATGCAGGCGGGAGACGAGGGACTCGCAGAAAAATGCGCTGTGGAGTCTATAGGGAAAAACGAAAAAGTATCGGATAGTTTGGCGCTGCTGGCTGTTTTGGCGACGCAGAGGGGGGGCGGGAAAAGCTTGAATCTGATTGATCCAAAAATTCAAGCCGAGCAATTTTTGCGGCAATCCATTTTGGCGGATGCCGCCAACCCTGCCCCTTACATCGAGTTGGCTTCCCTTTTGCGTTACCAGGGAAAAAATCAAGAGGCACTCGGGCTGATGAAGGCAGCCAAGACCAGGCTCAACCCCGTCGATAGCCATCTTGTCGTCGATGTCACGATCGCGTTGCTCGCTTTGCAAAGGCTTTCTGATGAAGAGATTGCGGGAATGGGAGCGGAGGGAGGACAGGAGGAGCACCCGCTTGTTCAAGCTTATATCGCCATGAGAAAGGGCGATTTTTCCCTTGCCGCTGCGATTTTAGAAAAAACGAAAAAACGGATGGCAACCGATGTTTTCGACTATTTGATCAACGACCCCGCGATGCGGCTTTTCGCGCAAGAACCCCTGCTGCGTAGTTATTACTGAGTTCGCGGGAAAAAATTCACTGTTTTATCCATGGCATTTTTAGGAACAACCATTTTTAAGAAGCGGGCTGCATCTGGGAAATGTTGTGCGCGGAGCGTTTTGCGGAAGGGGGTTTTCTCGCGCTTTTCTTCGGGGTTTCCGAGGGGTGTTGCGCATTTGGTTGCGCTCGTGGTTTTCGTTTTTTCTGGAGCAGGAACGCCTGTTTCCGCTGCCGATATTTTGCGAGGGAACTCTTCTGGAAAAAGTGCGGCAGGGCGGGATGGCGACACGCGGCGGACGGCGGGCAGCGAAACGGCGGCGGTTGTGCAGGCGAGGGCGAAAGACCGATTGGCACGAACCACGCAGGCACTCAAGGACATGAAGGCGATGCAGGCGGCTGCCCGCGGGGCGGCGGGTGGGGTGGGCGTGACGGACGGGTTGGGGGCGGGAGGTTTGGAGCCGCTTCTTGGTGGGACATGGAAAGGGGCAGGGCAGCCGACGCAAAACGGGGGGACGGTGCAAATCCGCCAGACAGAATCGCAGGCGTTCTTGGATTGGAAGACCTTTCATGTCGGGTCAGGGACGACCGTCCAGTTCGACCAGAGCGCGGGGAAGACCGATTCTGGGAAGTGGATCGCGTTCAACAAAGTATTCGATCCGAGCGGGGTGCCTTCGCAGATTCGCGGGAAGATCCAGGCCGACGGGCAAGTCTATTTGATCAACCAGAACGGGATTATTTTTGGGGCAGGTAGCCAGGTCAACACCCGGACTTTTGTCGCGTCATCGCTGCCGATCAACGACAGCATGGTCGAGGTCGGATTATTGAACAACAAAGACGCGCAGTTTTTGTTTTCCGCATTGAGCGTTCCCAGTGGGTCGGATGGGACTAAAGCGTTTGTGCCAGCCGCCCCTTTGACGGCGAATGGCAAGCCAGGCGATGTGATCGTGCAACGCGGGGCAACGCTCTCCGGTCCCGTCAATGCAGATGGGAACGGCGGGCGGGTCATGCTCGTCGGGAGAAATGTCGTCAATGACGGGACCATCGAGACGCCCAGCGGGCAGACCATTTTGGCAGCAGGGTTGCAGGTTGGGGTGAAAGCCCATGACGGGGCGGATCCGAGTTTGCGCGGACTCGATGTGTGGGTGGGTGCCGTCGATGAAGGGGGCGGGACGGCGAGCAATACAGGGTTGATCGAAGCTTTGACCGGAAGTGTCTGGATGGGAGGGAAATCCGTGAAGCAGCAAGGTATCATCGAGAGTTCCACCTCCGTCAAGTTGAACGGGCGGATTGATTTGATCGCCAGCTATGGGGCGGTAGGAAATCCCAACCATGACAGCACGACGGCGGGAGGGGCGGGCGGGCCCGTTTTCCTCGACCAGTTTACAGGCGATGTCACTTTTGGGCCAGGGAGTGTCACGAGGATTTTGCCTGATTATACCAGCGACGAAGAGATTCCTGGGACGGCGTTGCCGCAGAACAGCAAAGTGCGGGTGCGTGGGCTCACAGTAGCGATGGAACGAGGGAGCACGCTTTTGGCGCCCCATGCCGATGTCAGCGTGCAGGCCGGGAAGTGGACTTACACCGATGTGGGAAACAACCGCACGATCTTCAAGGCCGACGGGAGTGTGGAAGACGGGCTCGTGAGCAATTTTGACGGCAACCAGCAAAGATTTTACTACAACGGCGGGCAGATTTTTTTGGATAGCGGAAGTTTGTTAGATGTCAGCGGAACCACCGACGCCTTCGTGCCTTTGGCGCAAAACCTTGTCACCGTGCAGTTGCGGGGTTCCGAGTTGGCAGATTCGCCGTTGCAAAAAAAATCCTCTTTGCGGGGAAAAAAATTGCTTGTTGATTTGCGGAATACGGGGACGCACGACGGGGTCGCGTGGGTAGGAACGCCGTTGGGAGATTTGACTTCCTTGGCTGCAATAACCAAGAGGAATGCCGCGCAGTTGACGGCAGAAGGCGGGACTGTGACGATGCAATCGGGGAGTTCCATCGTATTGCAGCCCGGTTCCACGGTCGATGTTTCGGGCGGGTATTACCGGTATGAAGGAGGGAAAGTCCAGACCACGCGCTTGTTGCGGCGAGGGAATTTGGTGGATATTGCCGATGCCCGTCCCGATGTGGTTTACGATGGGATTTACGAAGGGATAACCACCAGGCGATCCGAGAAATGGGGAGTCAGCAAGAGTTACCGGAATCCGCTTTCGCCCTCCGGCGGGTTCACTTCCCAAGAGTATCTCGCGGGGGCAAACGGCGGGTCGATTTCCCTTACGGCGCCATCGATTTTGGCGGGAGGCGAGTTGCTGGGGCAAACCATCACCGGGCCCAAGCAGCTATCGCAGCCGGCAGATTTGGCATCTCTAGCTTTTACTTTTCAGGGAGAGAACCGATATGCCGCAACAGCGAATGACATCCGGTTTTACCGGACATCGCCCAAGCCGCCGAAAGTGCAAGTGGGCACAAGTCCGTCAGGGGCGAATGGGGTTTTTGTCGCGAGCGGAGGGGATTTGCCCGAGGGGATGATGGGGCAATTTGCATTGGCTACCGAGTGGTGGAGCAAGGGAGGGTTTGGGCATATTTCGTTGGACAACCGGGATGGAGATTTTTGGTTGCCTGGGGAGGTCCATGCGGTGTTGCCCGCCGGTGGGAGCCTCGCGGTGCGGGCTTCCAACATCGCCATCGAAGGGACGATCACGGCACCTGGCGGGAGCGTCGAGCTGACCGCCTACAATCATTCGCCGTATCTGTATCTCGAAATGGAAAAGCAAGATTTGTTATTGAACAAGCCGATGCCCGATATTGTTGAGAATCGGGGGACGATTTTGTTGGGGGGGCAGGCAACGATCGATGTTTCTGGGATGGTCGTCAACGACCGGGCCAACTCGAATCATTTTGTTGATACGCCGAGAGTTTTGGCAGGGGGAAAAGTTACTTTAGAAGGCTATGACATTCACTTGGCCAAGGGGAGCCAGATTTTGGCGTGGGGGGGAGCGAGAGCCAAGCAGGGCAAGGGAATCGAGTATGGGGATGGAGGATCGATCAGCATTTTGGCGGGGCGGGATCCCGATTTGGCCACATCGGTCGGAGGGAAGCTGACGATGGAAGGAAGTGTGTCCGCCTATTCCGGGGCGAAGGGAGGCTCTTTGGCAATCCGCGCCAACCTGATTCAAATTGGAGGGACGGCATCCGATCCGAGCATGCTCGTTTTGCAACCAGAGTTTTTCCGGCAGGGAGGATTTACGAGTTATTCGCTCACGGGGATCGGGAAGTCCGAGAAAGCCGCATTGACCGCCAAACAGAAAGAAGCCGAGTTGCTCAATCCGCCGCCCGCCGCGCCCGTGGTGCCCGGAGAAGATCCGCCAGAAGACCGGTATGTGCCCGCCATCCGCATCGTAGAGAATACGGTGATCGAGCCTGTTGCCGAGAGGTTGGGGATGGTTCCGATGAAGAGGACGAGGGGAGAATTTCAGCTTGAGCCTTCGTTGAAATCCGAAGGGGAGCGGTATCCGGTCAGCCTACGATTTGCCGCCACGGGAGCGGATGATCCTTACACGAAAAATTTTGTAGAAGCGCGTGGTGACATCGTGATGGAGCGGGGCTCGGTGATTCGCACCGATGCTGGGGCCAGCGTCCTGATCGGCACCGACGAAAACTTAAAAAACACGCTCGCCGATACGGTATCCATCCAAGGGAGTATTATCGCACCCGGCGGGACTGTCGCCGTTTTTACGCGCGGGGAATACCGTCTTGCCAGCAATCTCAAGACGGCGAGAACTTACGCATTGCCAACGATTTATATTGGGCCGGAAGCAAAGATATCGACGGCAGGGAAAGCGGTTTACACGCCGGACCCGTATGGGCGGAGGCTCGGGAAACTGTATTCCGGAGGCAGCATCGTAGTGCGAGGGAACATCGTGGCCGAAGCCGGGGCGGTGCTGGATGTTTCTGGTGCATCTGGGGTATTCGATTTGCCACCCTCGGTTTTTTCGGCACCCAAGGAGCGGGGTTCCCGCCGCGTGACCGATTTGCCGGGGAAGCCAAAGAACTTGAAAACCGTGCCGACGGTATTGGAGAGCGATGGGGGGCGGCTCGAATTGCGCGGTTCGCAGATGTTGTTTGCCGATGCCACCTTGCTCGGGAAAGCGGGAGGACCGACGGCGGTGGGCGGGACGCTTTCGGTTTTTTCGGGGCGGTATTATGCGGGAGACGACGACACCACGGCGCGGACCAGTGCGGACATCAATATGGTCGTGACGCAGTCCACGCCCGCCTTGCAAAATGCTGTTGGAGGGCGAGGGGTGGGGTTGCGGGTGAAGGATGGAACGAAAACGAGTTTGGAAGCGATGGGGTATTTTGCTGCCGACCAATTCCGGGATGGGGGGTTTGCGTCTTTGGATTTGGGGTATGAGTATTTGAGCGAAGCGACACCGGTTGCCTACGGGGGGAACATCGAATTCCGCGGGGATGTCAGCATCGTAGCCAGCGGGAGTTTGCGGTTGGCGGGAGGGGGGATCATCCGGGCAGACGGGAATGTGAATTTGGAGGCGAGCTATTTGGCGGTCGGGCAAAAGTTCCGGCAACCCGTGCATCCCGACGATGCGGCATTTGTTGCGTTCCAGAAGTATCCCGTTGGGGCAGGCGATGTTCCGGAGTTCAATCCCAAGCCCACTTACGGGACCGGGAGCGTCCGGTTTGCCGCCGGTTTGATCGATGTGGGGACGACTGTATTTGAGAAGACAGGGAAAGTTTCCTTCGTTGCCGCAAATGGAGACATCCGAGGGGACGGGACATTGAGTGTGGCTGGGGACATCACGATGGAAGCCGGGCAGATCTATCCCACCACCTTGGGGACTTTCAATATTTTCGCCTACGATTACACGACACCCGCCGGAGGGGCCGGCAAGGGGAGCGTGCGCATTTTGGGGTCGGGGGTTCGTCCGATGCCTTTTTCCGCCGGGGGGAGCGTGAACATTTTTGCATCGACGATCCATCAAGGAGGGACGATCCGGGCACCGTTTGGGTCGATCCGGTTGGGGTGGGATGGGACGGATGACGACCTTTCCACGGTTGCCTTCGACCAGCCCGTCAACCCGGTGGTCAAAGGCGGGTTGACCGTGCCGACCGCGCAATCCGTGGTTTTGGCGGCAGGCAGCAGCACTTCGGTTTCCGCCGTCGATCCCGTTACGGGAGAAGGGCTTGCCATTCCTTTCGGGATCAGTCCCGACGGGTTGTCGTGGTATGATCCGAGGGGAGTCAACATCACGCTCAACGGGTTGCCGCAGAAGCGGGTCGCCATTGCGGGGGAGAGCGTAGTGGCCGAAGCGGGGTCTCAGATCGACTTGCGGGGAGGCGGGGATTTGCTGGCGTATCGGTGGGTTTCGGGGACGGGCGGGAGCCGGGATATTTTGGGAGAAACGATCGGGGATTGGGGGAGCGGGGGCGAGTATGAAGCCGGGGACATCGTGACTTACAAAGGGAAGACCTGGATGGCGCGGCGGAAGATCGATCCGACCGAGCACAAAGATTCCGTATCGGATGCTGCGGCGAAGTCCTTTGTGAAAGCCAAGGACTTGCGGGTCAATCCGCTCGAAATATCCCCGCCTGCGCCCGTGCCGGAGGCCAGCGCGTATTGGCAAGAAGTCTCCGAGTCCTATGCGCTGGTGCCGGACTATGTGGCAAAGTATGCGCCGAGTTTGCTCCACAACACGGGGAGCAACGCGGCGGATTTGGGGGGCGATCCCGGCTATGTCAGCGCCAAGCTCAAGCTCGGCGACCGGGTGACGCTTGCGGGTGGAGGGGATTTGAAAGCAGGCACTTACACATTGTTGCCCCGGCGTTACGCGGTATTGCCGGGGGCGCATTTGGTCTCTCCGAAGAGTTTGGGGGCGGTGTCTCCGTTTGAGAGCAAGAGCGGGGCGACGAGCGTGGCGGGGTATCAGGTCAGCGGGAAGAACGCCGCGAAATTCGTGCGTTACCAGAACGAAGAAGGGGTGGATTGGGTCGGCGGTTATCGGAGCAACAGCTTCCATCCGAACGCGAAGTGGTCCGGTATTTACACGGCGTTTGAGGTGCAGTCGCCCGAGGTGATCGCCGGGCGAGGCGAGTATCAGGTGTATAGTGCCAACGAGTTTTTGGCGGCGGCGGCGAAGCGGTTTGAGGTAGAGAGTGTGCAGCAACTTCCGGTGGATGCAGGAAGTTTGGCGATTCAAGGGAACCAGGCGTTGCGTTTGGAGGGCGAGGTGTTGACGAGCCGTCCGAAGGGAGGGCGCGGGGCAAACATCGATCTGAGCAGCGATGCGGAGATTTTCATTACCGGGGGGAGCGGCGGGGCACCGGCGGGGGCGAAGGTCGTTTTGAACGGAGAGATTTTGAGTGCGTGGGGGGCGGAGAGTTTGGTCATCGGGGCATTGCGGCGGACGACGGAGAGCGGGACGGTGCTGGATGTGAGGACTTCTGCGATTACTTTGAACAACGCGGGGAGTTCGTTGACTGCGCCCGAGGTCACGCTGGCATCCAAGGGGTCGATCACGCTGGCGGCAGGGTCTAAGTTGGCTTCTTCCGGCGAGTTGAGCCAGCCGGCAAAAACCTTTCAGATCAAAGGAGATGGGGCGCTCGTGCGGGTCAGCGGAGACAAGACTGCGAAGATTTCTCGGTCGTCTTTGGCGGGGGCGGTCACGCCGATTTTGACGGTGGGCGACGGGGCGGCGATTGCGGGAGCCGGGGTGATTTTGGATTCGACTTACGCGACTTCCTTGAGTCCGGGGGCGGTGATTGATGCCAAGTATTTGACGCTAGGGAGCGGGCAGATCAGCGTTCTTTTCAACGGGGCGGCGGCGAGCATGGCGGGGAGCGTGGTCAATCCGCATCTGACGGTCAGCGAGGGGCTTCTGCAGAAAATAACCTCCTTGGAAGCGTTGACGCTATCGAGTTATCGGACGATCGATTTTTATGGTTCGGGAGCGTTGGGTTCTTCTTCGTTGAAAGAGCTGAATCTTTATGCTTCCGGGATACGGGGGTATGATGGTGGCGGTGTCTCGTTATCCGCGCAGACCGTGACGCTCGGGAATCCGTCTGGTAGCATCGTGTTGGCAGCACCAGTTGGACCACTGGCGGGTTCTTTGAAAGTTGCGGCAGGGACGGTGCGAACCATTGGTGGGGCGACCAAGATTGACGGGTATCAGACGGTGGAATGGACGGCAAGCAAAGGGGTGTTGGCGGACGGGAACGGGTCGTTGAGCGTGGCCGGGGATTTGAAGATAACCAGTCCGGTGATCGTGGGCGGAAAAGGAGCGGCGTATGATTTTGTTGCTGGGGGCAGCATCGTGATGAAGGGTGGCGGGGGGAGTGAAGTGCTTGCCGGGGCATTGGGGAGCAACTTGAGTTTCACGGGGACCTCCGTCCAGTCCGATACGACGATCGATTTGCCGAGCGGTTTCTTGTTGTTGCGGGCGACGGGAGGCGATGTCGTGGTCGGAGGGGGCATCAATGTTTCTGGTGGGAGCCAGGCGTTTTACGATGTGATGCGGTATGCGGATGCCGGGACGATCCGTTTGATTTCCGATGCGGGGGATGTGGTGTTGAATGCGGGAGGTTCTTTGAATGTGGCGGCGGCATCGGGTGGGGGGAATGCGGGGACGGTGGATATCCGGGCTGGCTCCGGGGCGTTCGTGAATGGGGGGGCGGTGTTTGGTCAGGCGAGTGCGGGGGAAGGCGGTTCGTTCCTTTTGGATGCGGGGAGTATCGTATCCTTTGGGAGCATCAATACGCCTTTGGACAGCGGAGGATTTAGCGGAGAGCGGAATTTTCGGATTCGTTCGGGGAGCGTGACGGTCGATACGGCAGCCGAGGCGAGAGAGTTTCATTTATCGGTCGATCAGGGGAGTATTTTGTTGAAAGGAACGGCGAGGATCGATGCGGGGGGAGTGACCGGAGGGAGCATTTCTCTGGCGGCGAGAGACGATGTGACGGTGCAGTCTGGAGCAGTGCTAACGGTTGCGGCGCAGGAGTTTAACAGTGCAGGAAAGGGTGGGGACATCCGGGTCGAGGCCGGGGCAGAGCGGAATGGGGCGGTCAACGCGGCGGCGCTTTTGGATTTGCAGGCGGGATCCGTGAT
>DYNR01000163.1 GCA_020720945.1 Chthoniobacter flavus
GACAAAAAACAACAGGAAAGGGCTTTATTTTTACCGCAATTTTACCGCAGCTTTTTCGGGGTTTTTTCGCAAAGTGATATTTGAACGAACGAATTCCTCGCCCCAGATTTTCCGATGCGGGTTTCCCCGCACTTTTTCATTTTGCTTTTGCTGGTTTTGGGTGTAAATTGGGAGCAATGAAATTACCTGTAGAGTTGCGTCAGGACGGGGATTGGTATGTGGCGTTTTGCCCAACGATGCCAGAGGCTAACGGGCAGGGCCAGACCGAAGATGAGGCGATAGAATCGTTGCGCTCTTCCATCCGTTTGCTGATCGAGGATACTTTGGCAGACACAAAAACGGTTCGATACCGGGAGCTTGAAATTGCTTGAAACGGCGTGATTTGCTCCAGCATCTCGAAAGGTATGGTTGCGAAAAAAAGAGAGAAGGCGGTTCGCATACAATATACTGGAAGCCAGAGACGGGGGTAAGGGAACCGATACCTCGCCATACCGAGATTCCCGATCTGTTGTGCCAGAAAATCTGCCGTAGATTGGGTGTACCAAAAGCAGGCTCTTAATCGGGCTATATTTCAACACCAATCGAATTTTCGTGGAAGATTCTAAAAATGCCGATTTTCGCCCGATTTTAGGTTTTTTTTAAGCGTTTTTAGCAACAGTTTTTTGATGCATGAACCGACAGGGAGCGACAGAGAGCGACAAAATGCGACAGGGTGCGACAGAAATAAGCCATATCTACACGCGAGCATCTACAAACCGATAAAACCAGAAATAACTTGTTGATTTTAAACACGTTGCGTGTAGATAAAAAACCTCTACAAAGCATCTACACATGCTTTGTTCCACATCATAAGAGTTATTTGTCTTCAATATCACAACAAGCTCATGAGTTCGGCGGCGTGGGCGATATTTTTCACTCCCCAGACCCCAAGAGTCACATCCCTAGGTGTCGCTTTTGGCTTGCGTTCGACGAAGGTTCGGACCTTGGCGACCAGCCTAGCAACATCATTTAGGCCGTGCTGTTCGAGCATCATTTTTGCATCCACTAACTGAAGGGCACACAATCGACCAGCCCAGTGCATAGGAATCACTCCGATCTCGGCAGAATCGATGCAAAGCAACCGTTGGTACAGCATGGCATACGATAGACCACGCCACAGGATGCGGCGAAAAAATCCTTCTGGCAGCGATTGTTTTTCTCCCTGTTCGTCCCAGAGTTGACGAAAGGAATACGCATAAGCTTCTTCGGCTTCTGCGCTAATGCGGTACACTGGGCGGCAGGGTACGGACCTCACTTTTAGCCACGCATCCTTGATTTGCTCCAAAATTGTGTTTTTCTCGTATCGGTGATGGTGTGCAGGAGATTTGTCCTGCCGGGCACATGTGATCACAAGTCCAAAACGCGAAATAAATCCGTCAAGCAAAGAATCAACCGAAACGCAATCCCCGAATGTCTCCGTCACGGAAAGACCCAAAATAACTAACGCAGGATTCTCGATCCGTTCCCCGCCCCGAACTAGCGCAGCACCGTTTGTTGTCTTCAGTAACAAATCCTTCATCGGATACATATACGCTTGTGTATCAAGCATTTGAACGAATTTCCCAAACTCGTCTCGGAGCCAAAGCGTCCGATTATTGAGCTTCATTTCTTCAAAAAATTGCTTCGGGCCGACGGGCTCGCCAAACATCGGTATATCACCGCCGGCAAGTCGGATACCCTCCCCGATCCAATCTGCCGTTATCGATTTTAAACAACCTTGCGGCGCCAAAATAACGCTCCAGAGCGAAGGGTCGATGCGCTGGCCATCGAGCAAAAGGTGACAACCCTGGCGCAGCATATCTGCCGCCATATAGTGCAAAAATACAAAAAAAGGCAACTCCAGAGGCAGGCTGGTGTGCAGGCGGAACGTGTCGTTGAGCCGATCGAGGCATGATTCTGGCGGGCATATCGTGGCGGTCCGCCATCGTGCCACGCTGTCGGTACGCAAATACGCCAGTACCGTTTCGCGCGCTGTTGCGCTCCGTGCAATAGCATCTAGGATGGGATATTCTTTCGTTGGTTTTTTCGGTGTTTTTTTCATTTTGATGTGGTTTTTGATGGTTTTTGGTGTAAGTTGTGTTGATGACTGCTACGGTTTTCGATCTTGCGGAAAAAGCAAAAGCCCTATCGCTCGAAGAGCGAAAGGAACTCATGGAATGGCTGGAGGACTTGGAGGACAATGCCCTTGCCAATGATGCCATCCAAAGTGGAGATTTTATCACTGAGGCAGAACATAAATTATGAAATGCGCCACTTTTCATGCTTTGTTGCACGATTGCCGACTTGACGGAGAAACGGGATATGCGGCGACTTGCGCGGAAATACCGAACGCAGTCGGGGAAGGAGAAACGGTCGAGGAGTGCCTTGCCGACCTCCTCCAAGAAAACCCCTGCTGTGAAGGGGGCATAAGATCATAGTCGCATTCCCTCCTCATCAGTGGGCTGAAGGCGGATATGCTCATCGGCGCGGTCGCGCACACGGTGGGCAAGCTCGGCGAGCTGCTCGGCGATCTCGCTAGAGCGAGGATCGCCGGAGGAATAGATGTGGTCCAGAGCCTCGCCGATAGCTCGGGAGGCCTCCAGCAGGTGTTTGCGGGTGGCGTTCATTGTATTGTTATAGCGTTATAGCTTCATTTTCGTTTTTCAAAAAAAAATCGATATCGGCCCGCCGATAGAGCGGGTCGCGGGTCGATGCGAGGGCGACGGGGATCGCCCCCTCGCCCACCAGCCGACGGAATCGGGCGGTGCCGATCCCGAGGATTCGGCGGGCTTCGGGCCCGCCGATCAGCAGGCTGTTGTTGTTTTCTGTCGTTCTGTGTCGTATCTTGTTGTTTTTCATATATTTAGGTGTTTTAAAAAAATGGAAAAAATCACATGATCATGCCCTCCTCTGGCTCGGGAGGATCGGCAGCTAGGGCTGCCGGCTCTGGCCCGGCAGAGGGATGCGGACTGATATCGGGCGCGCGGTCGGCGGGGGCTGCGGATGCCCCCCATATTCGCGCGAGGGCGGCGGCTGCGGCACCTCGCCGCGCGGCGGCGGCGCCGAGGTCGGCGGCGGGATCGGTATCCCAAGCTGCGCCATCATCGGCGCCGCGTACTGCGGGGCCAGGCTGACCCAGCCCTCCGGCAGTAGTACCTGCCAGTACTGATCCGTCCGCCGGAGATGCCTGATCTCGCTCGCGCGGACCCAGCGGTACTGATCGATCCGCAGCCACGCCTCGGCGCGATCCTCGATTTCTGTTTCGGCGGCGAGCGCGGACGCGGCGGCTTGCGCCGTCGCAAGCACTTCGGATCGTGAGGAGTGTGTCGGTGTCATTTTCGAGTATTTTTTTGTTTTTTTGGGCGGTGCGGGCGGCGTAGCCCGCTCGCGAAAAATGGGTGGCGCAGGCACCGACGTGCTCCGTCGGCTCGAGCGGAATGCCCGCATCCGCGTGGCTGCGGTGGTCGATCCGCACGCAAGAACCCGCGCGCGCTAGCGCGGCGTTACAACGCTTGGCCCACTCGACCCGCATGGCCACGATCGCTGCAGATCCAGCGGCGCGAGACGTGGCGGCGGGAACTTTTTTTTTCGCGATTGCGCCGTCGCAGATGGCGCGATCGGACAAAAAAAAATGAGCATGGTGATTGCGCGCGTCACCCGCTTCGCTCGGGGCGTGAACCGACCATACTACGGCCTGCTCGCACTGGTCGCGTAAGTGCAAAGCGAAGGACCGCACGAGGCGCACACGCGCATCGTGTTCGAGTTCGTCTGGCAGCGCGGTATCGATCGTGCGCCCGAGGGCCGAATCGCATCGGCGCTCCGCGCCCTCGCACGCCGTGCAAAGCCCCTGCAAGTCGCTCGCCGACCACCCCTCAACACCGTGATCGAGAACGCGCTCTGCGTCGTGGACCAAGCGCAACGGAATCTGCCGCCCCGATGGATCGCGCAGTCGCTCGCCGATCGCGTAGCCTACGGCGCGCGCAACGGTGTGTCCCGCCGCGCGCGAAACGGCTCGCATACTGAGGTGATATATTGCCATGGTGCTCAGTGGGTTATGGGGTGCTGGCGGAGCCAGCAGGGGGGGAGGATTCCCCCCCTCCCGGAGCGGAGCGGAGGGCGCACGTATTGCCCTCCCCCCGCAGCGCGGTGGGAGGGCAATACCTAAGTGCGCTTCCCTCTATCCTAGTACGGACAGAGGGAATCACAGCGAGCCCCCCTCGGTGGTCTCGCGGCACCCCACTGGCGCAGATGCGGGAGGCGGAAGTACGGACTCGACCGCCGCCCGATCACGATCAGAAAGCAAAACCAAGTATATCTCGCGAGTTTGCGGGTCGAGGAGGCGCGTAAGCACAGCCCCGCCGACGATGTACACCGCACGGTTCCTTGCTTTCCTTTTTGCCCGCGATTCGGCTAGCTGGATTTCGCGGATTTTTTTTCGCAGAGTTTCGATTTTGGTTTTCATTTTTTCGGCTATCTTGGCTAGCAAAGATAGCTAAGATAGCACTTGCCCGCAAGTCTTTTTTTTGTTTTTTTTTCGAGATGGCTCGTACAGGTATTTTTCTTTCGGACGATATTGGCGACCGCATCAGGGCGGTCGCCGAAAAACTACATATGTCCGCCAACGCTGTCGGTGCGTCATTCATCGAGGATTGTGTGTCGGCCTGCACCGCCGACACTCCCCATTTGCCTTCACTCGTCAGCCACTATCGACGCCTGGAGCGAAAGGATATCGACTGGGTTGATCGAATGGTGTTGCCGATGCTCCGATCTATATTTCCGAGATGGGAGGAAGAAGACTCCGTCTGGCGCGAAATGTTTGGGCGGTTGGTCGAGCAGCATATTGAGGCGGGAGGATCGGTTACGCCAGAGGCTTTGCGAACGCTCGGTAAGCAAGCGCGAACGGCGGCAAAAGCAATGGTGCCAGCGGTTGACAAACAGGCGAAGAAGCCGTAGCTTTTTTGCATGGTCGCAATCAACGGAACACTCGAAAAAAAACTGACAACCTTTGCTCAAGAGCGCGGGGTTGCATCGGGAGTGCTTCTGGACAGCATCCTTGCAGAGTGGTTTGAGGATACGGAAGATGTTCGGGAGGCGGAAGAGGTTTTGCGGGCACTCGAAGAGGGGCGCGAAACGGTGTTTAACTCGGAAGATCTAGAGCGTGAACTGGGACTATAGTTTTTCGGAATCAGCACGCAAGTGCCTCAAAAAACTGGGGCATTCGGATCAAGAACGAATCATAAAATTTTTGAAGGAACGCATCAAAGGCTCATCAAATCCTCGTATGACCGGAAAAGCATTGTCGGGTTCGTATGCTGGTTTGTGGAGGTATCGAGTAGGGGATTACCGCATTATTTGCCAATTGCAAGATGCTGTCGTTACCGTTCTTGTGGTGACTATCGGCC
>DYNR01000164.1 GCA_020720945.1 Chthoniobacter flavus
ACGGCAACCGATGTTCCATTCATCCGGGCACAAGAAAGCCCATAGCGCGACCAAGCCGACGGTTTGCTCCTTCGATTAAAAAAAGCGACCACTCATGCCGCTTCCGTCACGGATGAAAAGATCTGCACGAGATTCCCACCATGCGAAAATCGTGGGCGACCTCCCACCACACGCATGAAAATCCGTGGTCGCCGCATCCAATCCGAACGAAAAAAAGACCGCAAAGAATTCAGCGTCGCTTTTTCGGTTTCCTTGCTTCTCCACCTGCTGTTCTTCCTCGCCCTCGCATTTTCCGCTCTGATCTGGCCAGAGACCTTCTTTCCGAGCCCCAAAGAAAAGGATGAACTTCCCGTGGAAGTCATGATCCTCCCCCCGCAAGAGCCAAAACAAAAAGCGATGGAATTTATCGAGACCACCGCGGAAGAAAGCGCGGAATCCCCCGCCGATGCGAAATTTGAATCCGATCGCAACACCTTGGCTGCCAGCGAAATGCAAGGAAAAGGTGCTGCGGATATGCCTTCGTTGGACGGAAGGGATGCCACTTACCTAGAACTCGAAAACCTCCAGTCTTCCCTCGGCCCAGACAAACAGCCGCAGCCCGCAACCCCACCAACTCCTCCAACACCCCCCACACCTCCCGAGCCAGAAAAAAAACAAGAAACTCCGCCAGAAAAAGAGCCAAAAAAAACCGCTCCTCCGAAAAAAGAAAAACCTGTCACCCATGCGCCGGAATTGGCCGCATTGCGCAAGCAACAAGAAGTCCGCCGCGCCGACCCCGTCGCCCCGCCAGAGGTCAAGCAGCAAGTCCGCCGTGCGGAAGAAACTTCCGTGCAACCACCCCGCCCACCGGGCTACCAACCCGAACGGCGGATCACCCGCATCGAAGGGGGAGTCAGCAACCAAGGGCGCACTTCGGTCGCTGCCGCCGCCACCCCGATCGGTCGCTACAAAAAAGCACTTTCGGATGCCATCGGCTCGCGCTGGTATTTCTATGTCCGCAACGACATCGATGTGTTAGCCGTCGGCACACTCACTATCCGTTTCGAGGTTTCGGTCGGCGGAAAAGTCTCGAAAATCAAACTTGTCCGAAACTCCTCAAACGAAAGCTTTGCGTCCGTCAGCATCCGTTCCATCATGGAAGCGGACATCCCACCCATCCCACCCGAAGTAGCGGAACTGCTCGAAAACAACCGCATCGAAGTCGATTATACTTTTTCCATCCTTGCCAATTGAACCAACCCGAAGAATAAATGTCCGAACTTCTCTTTATGGAATCTTTCAGCTTTCTGCCTCTCGCATCGATACTCCACTTTTTCGTCAACGGTGGATTCTTCATGTTCGTCCTCCTTTCGCTTTCGGTCTTCGCTCTCTCGATCATCATCTGGCGCGGAATTGCCCTCCGCTACCCGATCCTGCTACCAGAAAAAATCGGTGTGGCAGTCGAAGATCTGAAACCCGGCATGAACCTCGACCCCCTCTTGCGTGCCGTAAAAGCTGACGCTCAAAACGACTCGCCCCTCGCCCGCGTCGTCCGCGCCCTTTTAGACCACCGCAACTGGCCGGTCGCGGAAGCCCGCGAAGTCGTGCAAGCCCGTGCCCGCCATGAAGTTGCAAGAATGGAAAAAGGGCTCGTTTTCTTGGAAATCACCACGGGGATCGCCCCGCTCCTCGGTCTTCTCGGCACCCTCTCTGGGCTCATCGGGGTTTTCGCAAACCTCGGCGACTCGGGCGACCCCCAACTGGTAGCTCTCGGTATCGCCGAAGCGCTGAACACCACGATCATGGGATTGGCCGTCGCCGCCCCCAGCCTGATCGCCTACAACTACTATATGCGGAAAGTCGAGATGATCGCCGTGGAGATGGAATCGACCCTCGGCGAGCTGATCGAAAAACTTTATACCGAACAAAACACCGCGCTCCCGCCGCGCAAGAGGGCATGAAATTTTACACGAAAAAACGGCGGGCACCGGTGTTGATCATCCTGCCCCTGATTGACATTCTCGCCATCCTGCTGATCTTTTTTATCGTCACTTCGACCTTCAAAAAACGGCAACCGCAGATGCAGATCAACCTGCCCGATTCTAAAACGGCAGCCGAAGCCTCCGACATGGAAAAGGAACCCGTCCTCCTGCGCGTCCGAGGTGCCGAAGAAATTTCTCTCGATGACCGCCCCGTCCCCATCGCCTCCCTCGCCCAAGCTCTGCGCGAAACCTTGACAGACCAACCGGGGCGCCCCTTGGCACTCCAGGCCGACCGCGAAGCCCCCTTCGGCATCGTCGTCCAAGTCCTCGACGCGCTCAAAGAAGCCGGCATAAAAAATATCCCCGCTTTCACCCAACCGCAAAATTCAAAACCATGATTCTCGAAATCGTAAAATACGGGCACCCCGCACTCCGCGCGAAAGGAAAACGCATTGAAGCCGTAAACGAAAAAATCCGCAAACTCGCGGAAGATATGTTTGCCACCATGAAAGATGCCGAAGGGGTCGGCCTCGCCGCCCAGCAAGTCGGTGTCCCTGTCCAACTTTGCGTCCTCGATACGCGCGATGTCCCCAACCGCCCGAGCCGCATGAAAATCGACGGCAAAGAAATAAACTTCGACGATTATATGCCGCTGGCACTCATCAACCCCGAAGTCGAAAAAATCGGGCCCCTCGTCCTCGGCGGGGAAGGTTGCTTGAGCTTTCCTGGAATATCCGCCGATGTTGCACGCCCTGAAGCAGTTACCGTAAAAGCCACGGGACTGGATGGGAACCCGATCGAGTTTGAAGCCAAAGGTCTCCTCGCCCGCGCCGTCCAACACGAGCACGACCACCTCCACGGCATCCTTTTCATCGACCGTCTAAACAAAAAAGAAAGAGATCGCGTGGATCGCGATGTCCGCCGCATCGCCGCACAAAACAGTTGAAAGGCAACAAAAGAGACAGCCTATTCCTACCCACCCGCCAAACCGCAAGCCCCCTTCCGATTTTCCTTTTTTTCTGAAAATGAAAGGTTGGTTTTTGGAGAGCAAATCTCTACCATCACCGCAAACCTATCTGACACCTTATGAGCAATCCCGTATTCAACGAAAGCCGCATCGAATCCATGGAAGTCACCTCTGGTGCAACCATGACCGTTTCAGGAACCATCCACAAAACCATTTTTCTTACAGCGCTTGCAGCGGGAACCGCCACCGCCGCTTGGCCCTTCGCGGGCACCTCGGCGGGGTGGATCGGCCTGGTCGCCGGTCTCATCATCGCGCTCATCGCCGTTTTTGCCGCATCCTGGAAACCTGCGTTATCTCCCGTCCTTGCACCAGTTTACGCAGTGAGCGAAGGCGCTGTTCTAGGGATTGTTTCGGCAACTTACAACGCGCAGAGCGGCGGCATTGTCTTGCAAGCGATCCTGATCACTTTCGGTATCCTTTTCACGATGCTCGCAATTTATGAATTTCGCATCATCCGGGTCACGGACACTTTCCGCTCCTTGGTCGTCTCTTGCACGATCGGCATCGCCCTCCTTTACTTGGTGACTTTTGCCCTCCAATTTTTCGGCGTTTCCGTGCCATTCCTCCACGACGGGGGGTGGATGGGCATCGGCATCAGCCTCTTCATCATCGTCATCGCTGCGATGAACTTTTTGCTGGATTTCGACAACATCGAAAAAGGGGCATCCGCGGGTGCCCCGAAGTATTGCGAGTGGCTCGCTGGCCTCGGTGTCTTGGTCACTCTGGTCTGGCTTTACCTCGAAGTCTTGCGCCTTTTGGCGAAACTCAACCGCCGCTAAAACAAGGGGTTCCTCCCTCTTTTCAACCTTTATTTTTTTCTTCCATGAGCGATTGCCCTTTCATTAATTCTGTCAAAAGTCTCGTCACCACAGGGGAATGCAGCGACGAAGGTTGCCCGCTTTCCAAAATGCCGCCGGCGGGTCATCTGGTTGCAGCAGGGTTGCTTGCCGCAGCCGTTGCCATCCTTTTGACGGTTTTGCTTTCTCGGGGAAGCAAGGAATAGTTTTGCCCGCCGCGCTCCCTTTGCTCTTGTTGCAAGGGTTCGTGTTTTGCTGGCTCCAAACGATTTCGCCCCCCTCTTCCGATAGCTCGAATCTATACGCCAAAAAAAAATGCAAATCGGCTTGGTCAGGCGCGGGTGGTCTTCCTCCGGTGGGGCTGAAGCGTATTTGCGGAGGCTGGCAAATGCGCTGGTTTCCTCTGGGCATTCCGTCCGTCTTTATGCTTCAGACTGGCCGTCGAGCGAATGGGAGCACGGAGAAATCGTCCGCATCTCGGGCAAAGGGCCCGCAGATTTTTCCGCGTCGTTCGCTACTTCCCCGCAAGCAAAAAAAGACAAGGAGCAAGGAACCGTTTTTTTTAGCATGGAGCGAGTTCTTGGATGCCATGTTTTTCGCGCGGGCGACGGCGTTCACGCGGCGTGGCTCGAAAGGCGCAAAGCTTTTGAAAGCCCGTGGAAGGCGTGGTTCCGTAGGTGGAACCGAAAACACAAAGAGCTGCTAACACTAGAAAAACAGGTTTTTTCCCCAGAGAATACGAGGTTTGTCATCGCAAACTCCCGTCTGGTAAAAGAAGAAATCCTCTCCCGCTACCCGTATCCCGCCGAGCAAATCGCCGTCATTCCAAACGGTTACGCCCCTCCTTCCTCCTCCCCTCTTTCCGGGGAAGAACGGCTTTCCCTCCGAAGAAAATTCGGCGTTCCGGCAAACGCTTTCGTCGCTCTTTTTGTGGGAAGCGGATGGGAGAGAAAAGGTCTGTCTTTCGCCGTCCGCACCGCAGGAAAGCTCCCGGAAACTCTGTTGGTCGTGGCAGGGAAAGGCAAATCTTTCCCCGCCTATTCCGGCAAACAAGTCCTCCACCTAGGTCCCCAGCGCGACATGGAACCCATCTACCAGCTTGCCGACATCCTTTTGCAACCGACTTGGTATGACCCCTTTAGCAACGCTTGCCTGGAAGGTTTAGCCGCAGGACTCCCGGTCATTACAACCAGAGACAACGGCTTTTCGGAAATCTTGAAAGAAGGCATCACCGGATCAGTCCTTTCTCGGGCGGACGCCGAAGATGAAATGCTCCGTGCCCTCACCTTTTGGAAAAACGAGGTAAGCAACGAAACTTCCCTTCTCTGCAAAAAATCGGCGGCGGTATTCACCCCTTCAAAAAACGCTGAAGACACCGTGCGCGTCTTGGAAAAAATCCGCCATTAACTCCCTCCCAACACCACGAAATCAAAGAACAAAACGCTTAAAATCTATTAAACCTATTGACATTGTAGGATTTTTCGGTTTTTCTCTGTTTTGTCGGACGGCAAGGCGGGGGTAATTCTGGTGGAAGAATTGGCTTCCCCGTTTGCAGGTTGCGGCAAAAAGAAAGTATCCTGAATCAGTGAGATAACTGCTGTGAATCTCTGTAATCAATTGGGCTGCAA
>DYNR01000454.1 GCA_020720945.1 Chthoniobacter flavus
TTCCACTCCGCATTCCACTCCTTATGAACCCGCTTTTTTCCATCGCTTCCGCAACCGCGCAACTGCCCCATCCCGCTTGGGTTATCCCTTTCATCTTATTGTTGTTAAGCATAGCAGCATTCCCGCTGTTCGCCCACGCTTGGTGGGAAAGAAACTACGGGAAAGTTGCGTTTTGCCTCGGCATGCCAACGGTGCTTTACTACCTTTTCTTCTTGGGGGAAAGCGTTCCGATCCTTCATGTAGTGCAAGAATATATCAGCTTCATCGCGCTGATCGGCGCGTTGTTTGTCATCTCGGGAAACATTCACATCCATGTCGAAGGAAGTTCTCGACCAATTGCCAACTGCGCGTTTTTACTAGGAGGCGGAATTTTGGCGAACATCATTGGAACAACGGGAGCGTCCATGCTTCTGATTCGTCCGTGGATCCGGATGAACTACTACCGCATCAACCCGTTCCATATCGTTTTTTTCATTTTTATCGTCAGCAATGTCGGAGGGTGTTTGACCCCGATTGGCGACCCCCCTCTTTTCTTGGGCTTTTTGGCAGGGATTCCCTTCTGGTGGGTTTTGCCAAATGCTTTTGCGCCTTGGGCAGTCGCGATGACTCTTTTGCTGGCGATTTTTTATGTACTCGATTGGAGAAACCACCGTCGCGCGCCGGCACAAGTCCGGGAAAAACAAACCCGCTCTGAATCTTGGAGTCTGGACGGAGTACACAACATTTTTTGGTTGGCGGTCGTCTTGGCTGCCGTTTTTCTCCAAAAGCCCTACGGTTTGCGCGAAGCCATCATGGTCGCCGCCTGTTTTGGTTCTTATTTCACCACTCCTGCAAAAATCCGCGAACTCAACCACTTCACTTTCCACCCGATCCAAGAAGTCGCAATTTTATTTGCCGGGATTTTTGCCGCCATGGTTCCGGCCTTGCAACTCCTGAAAGTTCACGCCGCCGCATTTCACATCAACACGCCTCTACAATACTATTTTGCGACAGGATTTCTTTCCGCTTTTCTCGATAATGCACCCACTTATTTGACATTTTTGAATGTTGCTCTCGGTGTCCACGGGTTAGACCCCTCATTGAAAACCGATGTTGCCCAATTGGTTGTCGTTTATCCCGCCGAAGTTTTGGCAATTTCCGTAGCATCCGTATTTTTCGGTGCCATGACCTATATCGGCAACGGCCCCAATTTCATGGTTCGCTCAATCGCCGAACATGCAAAAATCAAAATGCCCACTTTCGGGGGGTATATTTTTCGTTATGCGTTGCCGTATTTGCTACCCGCCCTTCTGCTGATCGGCTTTTTGCAGTTTTTGTAATCGACAAACAAGAAACCCCAAATCACCTCGCCGAAACTTCCCTAAGCAACTTCCCCGTCACGCAAAGGCACGACTGGGACTCTGGCAATCCCCGCAGCAACCACTGCGAAACATATTTCCAATCGCTTCCCCCTTTTCCAACAGAATTTGTATTTCGGGGAGTCTCCAGAAACCTTAT
>DYNR01000455.1 GCA_020720945.1 Chthoniobacter flavus
GTTTCACGGAGATGCCCGGCAAACAAAAAAATTTCCCGCCTTCTCACGCCGCTTTTTTCGCCGCAGGCTCGTCCACGAACCGTGTCAAAAATGCCGCGATACAAAGAGAAACGCCTCCGGCAAGAACGGGGAAAAGCTCGTTTCCTCCTCCGATTCCCACCAGCATCTTGCCGAGAAAAACCGACATGAGGATTTGGGGAATGACGATGAAAAAATTGAAAACGCCCATGTAAAAACCCATTTTCTTCGGGGGCAACGCATGGGCGAGAAGGGCGTAAGGCATCGCCAAAATCGAAGCCCATGCAATCCCCACCCCAACCATCGAAACCAGCAAAACATTCGCACTGGCCGCAAAAGGAACGGACGCCAGCCCCGCCCCTCCTATCAAAAGGCACACCGTGTGAATGTCTTTTGCACGGAATCTCCCGACGAGCCAAATCAACAAAAACGAAAACACAAACGCCACCCCGTTATACACAGAAAAACAAACCCCTCCCCAAGCAACCCCCTGCTCGTAAGCAGCCGTCCCAGGCGTCCCTCCAAAAATCCTCTGCGCGACTCCCGTCCCGAAATAAATCCACATGGAAAAAAGCGCAAGCCATGTAAAGAATTGAACAGCAGCAAGTTGGCGCATCGTTTTCGGCATGGACAAAAGGCCGAGAAAAATTTCGGAAAACGCTCTCCCTACCCCCGCCGTCTCTTTGCATTCGGTGCGAAACGCATCCATGTCTTCGGGCGGATACTCTTTCGTCGTGACGATCGTGTAAAGGACTGCCACAAAAAAAACGACCGCCCCAATGTAAAAAGAAATTTTCACTGCCCCTGGGATGCCCGCCCCCGTCGCCCCCGCTTGCAAATGAAACCAGTTCGTCAAAATCCATGGCATAGCCGAAGAAACAACCGCCCCAAACCCGATCAACAAACTCTGGGTCGCAAAACCAAAAGAATGTTGCTCGACGGGCAATTTATCCGCCACGAACGCCCGAAATGGCTCCATGCTCAAGTTCACCGATGCATCGAGAATCCACAATAAACCCACCGCCATCCAAAGTGCCGAAGAATTGGGCATCAACACCAAAGCGACCGATGCCGCCAACGCTCCCGCCAAAAAAAACGGTCGCCTCCTCCCAAGCCTACACCAAGTCCTGTCACTGTAATACCCGATGATCGGTTGCAAGATCAAACCCGTCAGCGGAGCAGCCAACCACAGCAACGCAAGCTCCTCTTCCTTTGCCCCCAAATATTGGTAAATCGAACTCATGTTTGCCATTTGCAACCCCCATCCAAACTGGATGCCGAGGAACCCGAAACTCATGTTCCAAATAGCAAGGAAACTTAGCCGGGGTTTCAAATGAGAAGAAATTTGTGCTGTGGAGGAACTCATAAGCGTATAATAATCTGAGGTTTGGGTTTCTAGCATCCAGTCGAACTTGAAATGCGGGAGGGAAAAACTCCCGCCAAACTAAAGGCGATCCGCAAAAAAAGCAACCTTTAC
>DYNR01000456.1 GCA_020720945.1 Chthoniobacter flavus
CCTCTCACCGCGATGCAAAACCAAACTTCCAACACTCCCGCCGACCCTCGCACCATCGTCCTCTTCGGCATCCCGTTCCACGATGTGACCATGCAGGAAACCCTGGATTGGATCCGCCATCTCATCGCCGTAAAAACCCCCGCCTACCTCGTCACCGCAAACCTCGACTTCGCGACACAAGCGAGCCAAGACATTGAACTCCAACGCATTTTGCTGGAAGCCGAACTAGTCTTGTGCGACGGAACCCCCCTCGTCTGGGCATCGAAACTCACCGGGAAACCCCTCCGCGAACGCGTCGCGGGCTCCGACCTCGTCCCCCACATCGCCGCTTGCGCCGAACGCTACGGCTACCGGATTTTCCTCCTCGGCGGCGACCAATCTTCGCTGGAAAAAGCCGCCGCCAACCTCCAGAAAAACTACCCCCGCATCCCGAGCGTCCACTTCTATTCCCCCCCCTTCGCTCCCCTCCACGAGTTCGATAACGCCGCAATCGAAAAAAAAATCCTCGCCGCCAAACCCGACATCTTGCTCGTCGCGTTCGGATGCCCGAAACAAGAAAAATGGATTTACATGCACTACCGCAAACTCGGCATCCCTTGCTGCATCGGCGTCGGTGCCACCGTAGATTTCCTCGCCGGCAAAGTCTCGCGCGCCCCCTCCTGGATCGCCCGCATCGGCCTAGAATGGGTCTATCGCCTCTCCCAAGAACCCCGCCGCCTCTTCGGTCGCTACACCAGAAATATCCTCTTCCTCTTCCGCCAAATCTTGCGCGAAAGAAAAGCAATCGGGGCAGCTTCCCTCTCCCTCCCCTCCGAACCCCTCCCTCCCCTCCCCAAAGACATCGAACTCGTCCGCTGGCAAGGCGCCCTCACCGCCGCCCGCATGGATCTCTTCTCCCCTCCATCCTACAAAAAACCTTTTATCATCGACCTCTCTTCGGTCACTTCGATGGACAGCAGAGGCCTCGGGGTCATGCTCCGCGTCATCCGCACCGCTTGGAACAAAGACATCCCCGGTTGCTTCCTCTCCCCCACCGATGCCGTCCGCCTGGTAATCGAAGTGACCCGCCTGGACCGCGTCCTCCCCATCGCCGCATCCATGGAAAGCGCCCTCCACCAAATCTCGCTCCACGCCACGACCACCCCTGTCCACGCCGCTCCAAACCAAAAAAGCTCGATCCTCGTTTTCAAACTCCCCTCCCGCATCACCGCAGAAAACGCGGAATCTTGCGCAAAAGCCATCCGTGCCGAATGGGAAGCAAAACCCGCCGTGCTGTTGCTGGAACTAGATTTGACCGATACCTCCTTCATCGACAGTTCGGGTCTCGGCTTTCTCCTCCGCTCCCTGCGGATGGTTTCGCAACGCCCCACCGCCACCCTTTCCCTCCAGCACCTCCAACCCAACATCCGCAATGTCATCAAGGTCGCAAAACTAGAAAGCATCCTGAATCCGTGAGATAAATGCAAAGAAGCTCTGTAAGGCATTGGA
>DYNR01000457.1 GCA_020720945.1 Chthoniobacter flavus
TCGTGCCTTCCCGTCCAGAGCGGAATCATGCTTCCGCACTCCAAGGGGCTTTGCGACTCAAGAAGAAGGAAACTGAACCGTTTTTAAAATCAGGCGAGGATTTTGGTTTAACCATGGGCCAAGGCGAAAGCGTATGCGCCGGTGGCGACTGCTTGGCTGGTTCCGAGGCGGGAGATGCCGATTGCGGTTTTGGCGTCCGGGTAGTAAGAAATCGTGCGGTCGCTTTTCGGGATCCGGATTTGGCGGACGGCGGGGTGGAGGAATGCGTGCCGTTGCGCGGGGTCGTCGAAGCTGTAAAGATGCTGGATCAATTTGCGGTAAGGACCGTCGGGGTTTTGGTAGGAAGAATTTGCGGAGGCGAGGAGGGCGGGCAGGAAGGCGGGGGCGGCGGCGGAAAGCCCCCCGCCGAACACGACCAAGCTGTCGGTCAAAGTGAGAGCTTGGGCGATGGCATCGCCTGCGATTTCCCCGAACTGGCGGTAAGCTTCTAAAGCGGCATCCCGGTTTCCAACTCGTTCTCCGCAAGCGATTTGGTAAATTTCCTTCGGGTCGGGAGCAAGCTCTGGGGGCGAGTCCGTCAAAGCCGCGTAGGTGCGGCGGACGGCGCGGATACAGCAACCTTCTTCCGCGCACCAATCGGGGTGTAGCTTGTTTCGCAAGAGGCAGATTTCTCCGCCGATCGAGTTGTCGCCCCTGTGGAGGATGCCGCCCGAAATGATGCCGCCGCCGAAACCCGTCCCGAAAGTCACCCCGAGAAGGTTGTGGTAGCGGGTCGGGTTTCCCGCTTCTTCCAATGCGCGGTTGACCTCCGGCAGAAAACCGGCGAGGGCTTCGCCATAAGCGAAAAGGTCGCCGTCGTTATTGATGAAAACGGGAAGAGAAAAAGTTTCTTCCAAGAACGGGCCGAGGGCGACACCCCCGCGAAATGCGGGGAGGTTTTGTAGGTCGCCGATGATTCCTCGCGGGTAGTCGGCGGGGCCGGGAAATGCGAAACTGATGGCGAATGGGGGAGTCGGCAACCGTTCCAAAACGGCGCGAAATCCCGAAACGATTCTATCCAAACATTCCTCTAAGTCGTTGGGCTGGGTGGGGATGTAAATTGGGTCAAAGAGGATTTCTCTGCCGCTGATGGCAGAAAATTTCAGGTTTGTCCCGCCTGCATCCAGCGTCAGGACGATCTTTTTTTCGGTATCTATTTTCACGGGCTGGAAAGAGAGGCGGGGAGTGAATCGAGCGCAGGGGTTAAGGGATACGGACGGAGAGTCGGTAGAAAGTTGAACCGGAGGCGGGCATGGGGAGAGTGACCGTGCGGCGTTCTTGGGTTGCCGAGAGCGGGGTGATGGCAATGTCTTGGGGTGCGGGGGTGTGGGTTGACCAAGAACCGCCGAGGACGGTGGATTTTTCGATCAAGAACTGGAGGCTCGTGGCACCGGGGTTGGCGGTGTAAGTGAACCGGAGATTGCCGTTGCCGTCGGGTTCGAGTTT
>DYNR01000165.1 GCA_020720945.1 Chthoniobacter flavus
GATTCAGGAAGTCTTTATTTTCCATGGGATTATACAAAAAGTTCTTTACAGGCGCGGCAAGGTTTTGCGATTCTGCGGGCGAAAATAGGGTATGGATTTACACCGCATATTGATCGTAGATGACACTCCCGTGATTTGTAAATCGCTGGAAGACCGCTTGAGAAACAAGCGGCATGCCGTGTCGTCGGCGGGTTCTTTGGCGGAGGCCGAAAAGAAGCTCGCGGGCAACACCTACGACTTGATTTTTTTGGATGTCGAGTTGTCTGACGGGGATGGGAGGGAGCTGTTGGACAGGATTGCCGAACTGTCGCCGCGCCCGATGGTCGTGATGATCACCGCCAATACGGCCATCGAGGCCGTGGTGGAGTGCATGAGGGCGGGAGCTTTCGATTATATCACTAAACCTTTCTCTATCAGCCAGATCGACATAGCGCTAAAGAAGGCTTCGGACTTCCAGAGGCAGGCGAAAGTCACCAGTTTTCTCAATCGGGACAGGGCGAACCCTCGGGAGATGATCGGGGACAGCCCGGCGATGCGGGCGATGCGCGACGCGATCCACCGCGTCGCCAGGACGAACGCGACGGTGATGGTCAGCGGGGAGAACGGGACTGGTAAAGAGTTGGTGGGCAACGAGATATTCATTAACAGCCCGCGTTCCGAAAAGCCTTATATCAAGGTGAATTGCGCGGTGATTTCCGAGAAGCTGATGGAGAGCGAATTTTTTGGGCACGAGCGGGGAGCGTTCACCGGGGCGACCGAGCAGAGGGACGGGAGGTTCGAGTTGGCGGATGGCGGGACGATCTTGCTGGACGAGATCAGCGAGATTCCTATCTCGTTGCAGGCGAAGTTGTTGCGAGTGTTGCAGGAAAAAGAGTTCGAGAGGGTCGGGGGGAACAAAACCATCAAGGTCGATGTGCGCGTGCTGGCGACGACGAACAGGAATTTGAAGAAAGCGGTAGAGCGCGGCGACTTCCGGGAGGATCTTTATTACCGGTTGAATGTGTTTCCCGTGCAGGTGCCGCCGTTGCGGGAGAGGACGGAAGACATCCCGGTGTTGGCGAAGTATTTTTTGGAGCGTTCGGCCCGGCAAAACGGAATTAAAATTTCGGGGTTTGCGCCGGGGGTGATGGACGGATTGGTGCGGCACAGGTGGCCGGGGAATGTGCGCGAGTTGCAGAATGTCATCGAGAGGGCGTGTATTTTGGTGGAAGAGGGGCGGCCGATCACCTTGGATTTGATGGGGATTGTCGCAGAAGATTCGGGGGGAGGGGGCTCAGCGGTGCCCGCGCCCGTTTTGTCGCAGGCGGTTTCGACTGGGGCTGGGGCTGGGGCTGGGGAGGGATTCAATTTGGCGCAACCTTTGCGGGAGATCGAGAAGGCGGCGATTTTCAAGGCGCTGGAGACTTCTGGGGGGAACCGGACGAAGGCTGCGGAGATTTTGCAGGTGAGTATCCGCACTCTGCGGAACAAGCTTGCGGAGTATCGCCAGTCGGGAGAAATCCCTCCTTCGCTTTGCGACGGGGAGACCGAGTAGATTGAATCCGCCTTTTGAGATGATCGTGGCCACCCCGTTTTTTTACTGTTTCGTTCCCCGATAAAATGGGTTGTCTCTCGTCCTTCATCCCGCTATGTTGTCCAACCTTCTTTTGTTTATGCGACGAATCATGATCACCCCTTTCTTCCTGCGGGTTGCGTTGTTTGCCCTGTGCTTTTTGCTGCCAGCGGTGGCAGTTTTTGCCGAAGACCCTGCCGGAGCTTTTTTGCGCGGATACACGGAGTTTCAGAACGGGGAAAAGCTGGAGGCCTCTGGCGACAGCGCGCAGGCGCTCGCGAAGTTTCGTTTGGCCGCTGGCATTTTAGAGAAAATTTCGCGTTCCAACCCCGAGTGGCAGCCACTGGTCGTTCAATATCGGTTGAAAAAAATTACCGAAGCCATCGGGCGGGCGGAGGCCAATCCGGCATCGCGCCAACCGACGCCCCCCCCCGGCAAGCGACCCGGGGCAGGAGCATCTGCAGCACAGCCTGTGGGAGGGCAATTTTACGAGGGCGATTTGCCGCGGCAAGATGTGCAGCAACGGGGGCAGCGCCCGCTTCCCCAGGAAGACCCTCGTTTGTATCCATCTGGGCGACAAGAAGTTTTGTCGCGGCAACAGCAGGTTCCGCCTTCTAGGGCATCTTCCGATTCCAGCCCTGAAGCGGCCCGATTGCGGGAAGAAAACCAAGCGTTGCGCGAGCAGTTGGGGCAAAAGGCGGTCGAGTTAAAAAACGCGTTGCGGGAGGTGGACAAGACGCGGGTTTCCGTCGTGGAGTTGCGGCACGATTTGGCCCAGACAAAAACGAGGTTGGCCGATGCGCTCAAGGATCGGGGATCGGTCGAAAAGTTGCGGGCGGATTTTGCCAAGCAGATCGCCGAACTTTCGGGTGTGTATGAAAAAGCCCGTGCTGAACGCGATGTGCTGGAAGAAGAAAACGACCGTTTGCAGGCGAAGCTCGAACAGGCTGCCGCGTATATCACTGCCAGCGATGACATCCGCAAGACGCTCGAATCCGAACGGAAGACTTTTCACGAAGCCAGAGAGTCCGCTCGGATTGACCGCGACAAAGTCCAGTCGGAACTCGATGGTGCGTTGGCCGAAGTCAAGGATTCCCGCGAGAGGCTTTCTGAGTTGCAGGTGTTGGCGGCAGAGAATCAGACTTTGAAAAAAGCGTTGGCGGCCAGCGAGGATGCCGTGGTTTCTTTAGAATCAAAAATCAAGGAAAACGAGCAGTCGATTACCGGTTTGAAAGACCGGCTTGCGGGGGCGGTTTCTCCCGATGTTTTGGAAAACACCAAACGCGAGTTGAACCGCGAAATCGCGCAAAAAGAAGAAGCCAACCGGGCCTTGCTGGCGGAAAAAGAGAAGCTGGCATCCGACCTCCAAGACACCCGTCGCTCGCTGGGTTCTCTCGCTGCTTTAGAAAAGGAAAAATCCGATTTGGCCGAAGAGTTGGCGGGGCTGAAAAAGAGGGAAACCGAGTTGGCGGAGGGGGTGAAAGCGGCGCAGGGGTTCCAGGGCGAACAGGCCAAGCTCCAGTTTTCCTTGGCTAGAATGCAGAAAGAACTCGATGCGGCAAAGGGCGAGAGGGAGAAGTTGCAGGTCGAGCTTGCGGCGGCGAAAAAAGCACCCGTTCCGGCTTCTGCGCCAAAAGCCGAAAAAGAAAAAGCAGAGATGGCGGAAAAATTGGCGGCGTTGCAGAAGCGAGAGGCCGAGTTGTCCGAAGCATTGAAACAGGCGAACGAGAAGGGCAAGGGCGAGTCCGAAGTGCAAGCGGCGCTGGAAGTTGCGTTGAAGGATTTGGCTAAAGCGAAGGAAGAGAATGCGGAATTGGAAAAACGCTTGGCGGTGGTGGCTGTCCCCGAGACTTCGGCGGAACTGAACGAAAAATTGGCTCTTGCCGAAAAACGGGTGGCGGAAATGGAGGTGCAAATACAGGCCAGCAAAGCCGAAGCCGAGAAAAAAATCGCGGAAGCCAAGTTGCAAAGCCCCGCCATCCAAAGCAACGATGCCGTCGTGCTTTCCCTCCAGACCGAGGTGAATGCGGTCAACGACCGCCTGGCCGTCATGCGCAACCAGTTGGCGGCGAGGGACGACCGGATTGCTACTTTAGAGAAACAGTTGGATGATACGGCGGCAGAACTCACCGAACTCCGTTTGAACGCAAAAGATAAGGCGAGCGGCGATGCCCTCATCGAGAACGAGTTATTGCGGGGGATCCTCCTGCGCGAACTCAAGGAGCAGGCGCGGAGACAGCAAGCGAAACGCCTCATCGAAGATGAGATCAAAACCCTCGCAGTCCAATCCGATTCTTTGACGGAAAATCTCAAGCAGCTCGGGAGCGGTTTTGAGTTGACCGACGAAGAGCGATCCCGTTTCCGTTTGCCGCTAGTGCTAGAAAACGAAAAAACATCGCCCGACAGCATGAGCGCATCGGTTTCCTTCGTAAAACCATCGGGGGGAGGTTCCGCCCCGCAGGGGTTTGAGATGCTGTCCAAAGATTCGTTGGCGCTTTGCAAGAACGCGCAAAAAGCTTTTGAAAAAGGGAATTTAGCAGAGGCCGAGCAATCGTTTTTTGCGGTTTTAAAGACTTCGCCCGATAACTATTATGTGTTGTCGCAGCTTGCGGCGACGCAGTTTCAGGCGGGTAAAACCCGTGCAGCCGAGATCGCATTAAACCGTGCGCTAGAGTTGAAGCCAGACGACCCGTTTTCTCTATCCACTTTAGGCGTAGTGCTTTACCGTCAAGGAAAACTGGCGGATGCCGAGAGTTCGTTGCGCAGGAGCATCGCTTTGGAGCCGAAGCAGGCGAGGTCTTACAATTACTTGGGAATCGTTTTGAGCAACAACGGGGACAGCAAGGAGGCGGAAACCATGTTGCAGAAGGCCATCAAAATCGACCCGAAATATGCGGAAGCCCATTTCAATTTGGCGGTTGTTTACGCATCGCAAAACCCGCCCGCCACCGAGTTGGCGCGCAAGCATTACCGTTCTGCCGTTTCGATGGGTGCTGCGCCCGATGCCTCTCTCGAACGCATTCTCCGTTGACCGCTTTTAATTTTTAACCACTAACCGCTAAAGCATCATGCTGACCCATCGAAAACTGTTTCTTTTCCTGCTGGCTTTTTCTTTCGTTTGCCGGGAGCTTCCTGCTTCTTTGACGGATTCGTTGACCCCCGCGCAAGTCTCCGAACTGAAGAAAAAACAGACCGTGGTCGTATCCAAAGACATTCCCGATGCCGTTTGGCCCGAGTTGACCCTTTATCGTTTGGTTTCGGCTACGCCCGTAGAAGTGTTTTCCCTTTTCACCGATTACGCCAATGCGCCGTCTTACACGCCAGGGATGATTTCGGCTGTGGTGGTGGCGCAACCGACACCGAACACGAAAGATGTGCGCTACACGGTGACGGTTCCGGTGCTTTCGCAAATCAGCTATACGGTGCGAAACGAGTATTCCCAAAAAGATGGGGTTTACGAAGTTCGCTGGAAGTTGTTGGAGTCTCCGATGGCCTCGGAATCCACGGGGTCTTTGACCGTTGAGCCTTTCGATAAAGACAAAGGGTTGACGATGCTCCGCTACCGCAATCATGTCACGCCGTCCATACCGATGGCGGGGATGCTCAAAGGGCAAGCGCTAAAAGAGGCGAAAACGACCGTCGAAGCCATCGATGCCGAAGCGGTGAAACGCTCGAAAAAGTAGTAGTGCCAAGCCAAGCTTGAAATATCACATCCAATGGCGAAGGGTTGAGTTCGCTTTTTCTGTTGCCTTTTGCCAGCAAAGTAGGAAACTG